>NZ_CEVIVD010000039.1:11781-33746 GCF_982290655.1 Protofrankia sp. CiP1_Cm_nod3 | reverse complement strand
GCCGCCCGTTGGGCGGCTTCGCTGGGGGGCGAGCCCCGCGGATCGTTAGGTTCCGGCCTACATGATCATCGTGTCGTAGTCGGAGTGGCGCTGAGACTGGCTACGGACGGTCCTGGCAGACCTCGAGCCGGTGACCGATCTCCAGCACGGTCACGAGGAGCACGCCTCATCTGCCCGAGCCAGGCGCTGAAGCCACTGCGGGGACACGCGTCGTGTCGCGGTTGCGCGCGCCGTGCAGCGGTTGAAGGTGCGGTCTCCGGCCGTCCGCTCCCGGGTACCGGCCTTCCGGGAGGAAGCTGGTCCAGTCCTACTGCCTGATCATGATATTGCGGGTTTTCTCATCCATTTGTGTTATTTGGTGCCTATCGGCTGTTTCGTGCGCACCTGGCGGGCCCGCTCTTGACAACAAACACTTGTTTGTTAACGCTGGCTGCACTCGGCGAATAGGCACCCCGCCGCCCTGTCGTCCGTAGCCGGGCCGGATCGGGAGGCCTGAGCAGGAGAGGATCCGCATGAGCATCAGCGTGGACCCGAGCGGTCCTTTACACACGCAGTCACGACCTGAACGCTTCTGGAGCACGACGAACGTGGGGGAGGCACTCCCGGGCGTGGCGACACCCCTGGGGTGGTCGCTATGGGGGCCCGCGGTCGACGTCGGGGTTCGTGACTGCTTCGCACGCATGGGGGCGCTCGCGTCCGGTGACGTCCGTGTGCAGGACGATCCCAACGACGCCGTCGCCGCCGTCTTCTACGGCCGCGCCGCCCTGAACGTCAACTTCTTCTGCGAGATGGGCGGGCTGCTGCCCGGCTCAGGGCCGGACGCGATCGCGCGCCAGCTGCTCGGCGAGGTCCCGGCGGGCATCCCGTTGGCCCGCTCCAGGCGCCGCCTGCCGTTCGTCGCAGCCAGGATGCCCTACGCGCTGGCCACCGTCCGCCGGGACGTGATCGCGCGGACCGGGCCGACGAAGGCCTGGTGGCAGGCCTGGGTACCGCGGTTCGACACCCTCGACGAGGCCGGCGCCCGGCACGCGCTGGCCGAGGGCCGGGACCGCTTCACGGAGATGATCCGGGTGCAGGCCGGCGGCGTGTTCATCGGGGTGCAGGCGGTCTACGACCAGCTGCTCACCCTCATCGAGAAGGCCGGTCTGGACCACGCGCAGGCCAACGCGCTCGTCGCCGGCCAGGGCTCGCACGCCGAGACCGACATCATCTTCGACCTGTGGCGGATGGGACGCGGGGAGCTGACGCTCGACGCCTTCCTCACCAGGCACGGCTACCATGGCCCGCGCGAGGGCGAGGTCTCCGGGCGGGTCTGGCGTGAGGATCCCGCGCCGGTGCTCCGTCTCGCCGCGCAGTACGGCGAACGCGACGACACCCAGGACCCGGCGCTGGCCGCCGCGGAGCGGGCCCGGGCGCGCGAGCGGGCCGAGCGTGAGCTGCTGGCCGGGCTGCCTGCCGCGCGGCGGCCGGGAGCGAAGCTCGTGCTGAAGCTGGCCGTGTCACGGATCCCGCTGCGCGGCGTCGCCAAGGCCGCCTACCTGCAGGCTCTCGACGTCGCCCGCGGAGCCGCCCGGCGCCTGGGCGCGCTGCTGGCCGCGGACGGGCGTCTCGACGATCCCGAGGACGTGTTCCTGTTCGAGGTCTCCGAGCTCGTCGACGGGCTGCCCGCCGGGGCGAAGGAGATCGCCGCCCGGCGGCGTGCGCAGCGCGCGGACTTCCTGCGTCACGACATCCCCACGCACTGGCAGGGCCGGCCCGTGCCCTTCGCACTGGTATCCGCGGACGACAGGCCCGACACGTCCGACACATCCGGCGCGTCCGGCATGCCTGGCGCGAGGGGCACGGGGGAGGCGGGGGCCGCGGCCCCGGCGGGCACGGAGAGCAGCGTCACGGGCATCGGTGCCAGCGGCGGGACCGCCGAGGGCTTCGTGCGCGTGGTCCACGACCCCACGTTCGGCGACATCGAGCCCGACGAGGTGCTCGTGTGCGCGACCACCGACCCGAGCTGGGCGTCGGTGCTGTTCCTCTCCTCGGCCCTGGTGGTCGACATCGGCGGCCTGCTCAGCCACGCCGCCGTGGTCGCGCGTGAGGTCGGGGTGCCGTGCGTCATCGGCACGGGCAACGGCACCAGGGTGCTGCGCACCGGCGACCGCGTCCGGGTCGACGGCAACAAGGGAACGGTGGAGATCCTCAAGCGGGCCGCGGAAGGCGTGACCGGCCGTGCGGCCCGTGACGGCGCGAACCGTGACAGCACGAACCGTGACAGTGAACTGGAGAGCACCGCATGAGCACTCCCACGGCCACCAGCACAGCCACCAGCACAGCCACCGGGGCGGCCGCCTTGCCGTCCCGCGGCGTCCCGGCGGAATGGCTGCCCCGCCCCGAGGACGAGCTGTTACACAAGCCCTTCGGTGACGAGTCCTTACCGTGGAAGGAGACCTTCTTTATCACCGTCCGTGATGACGCGCTCAACGCGAACATCAACATGCACATGACGGTCAGCGCCAACCGCTCGCCTGACACCCGGTGCGCCGTCGGCGTCGCGCAGGGCAACAGATCGGTCATCCAGGTGCTGCGGACCGACGGGACGCACAACGACCGGCGGATCGGTAACGAGCTCGCGCGGCTGGAGGTGGTCAACCTCTCCTGGGACTCCGACCACGAGCTGCGGTGGGCCGGCAGCCTCGACGAGGCCGAGTTCGACCTGACGCTGCGGGGGAAGCACCTCGCGCCCCTGTGGGACACCATGTTCAGGGGCTACTACGCCACCGGGGAGAGCGGGCAGGTCTACCGCCACACCGAGCAGGTCATCACGGCCAGCGGGACGATGCGCTGGCGCGGCGGGCCGGAGCTCGCGTTCTCCGGCTTCGGCTGGCGCGACCGCGGCTGGGGCCGGCGCAAGACCCAGCTGATGTGGAACACCGGCTGGGACCTCGTATCGGCGATCCTGCCGGACGACAGCGTCTTCTCGGTCATCGCGCTGCGCAGCCACGAGCTGCCGGAACCGGCTCCCATGCCGGTCGCCGGCTGGTGGTCGGACGCGGGCACGCTCGTCCCCTGCGTGGGCGGTGTCTATCACAAGGAGGCGACCGCCTGCCCGAAGCACTACGAGCTCGAGTTCTCCAACGGGCACCGCATCGCCGGTGACCTGGTCCGTCCGACGGGGCGGGTCGCGGTTGCCATGCAGGAGTCCGAGGTCGGGCCGGACGCCCCCAACTGGGCCGCCACGATGCAGGACTACTACGCGATCTTCGTTGATCCCGAGGGGCGGGAGTTCCCGCTGTTCACCCAGAACGGCTACATCCACAAGGTGGACGTGTTCCGTGGCGCGCAGTTCGTCCACGCGGGCTCGCCGCCCCGCAAGGCATGATCGGGGCGGTCGTCTTCGACGTGGGCGGGGTCCTGTGCCCGAGTCCCGTCGGAGAGTTCGAGAAGGTCGACGCCGAGTACGGCCTGCCCACCGGCACGGTGATGTCCTTCGTCCGCGGCGGCGAGCTGTTCGCCCGCTGCGAGACGGGGCGCATGCCGATCGCCGAGTTCTACCGCCGGTGCTCCGCGGCGATCGCCGAGAAACACCGTGTCGACGTCCCGGCACAGCGTCTGGACGCGATGCTGTGGGCGTGCATGGGCGACAACGTCCGGCCCGAGATGGCCGCGCTGGTCGTCGAGGTCAGGGCGGCCGGCTACCGGACCGCGCTGCTGACGAACATCTTCGCCGAGCGGCGTGACTGGCTGCACGCGCTGCTGCCCGCGGGCGCGATCGACGTCTACGGCGACTCGTCGGAGCTGGGGCTGCGCAAGCCCGATCCCGCGATCTACCGCAGGCTCCTGGAGATGCTCGGCCACGGGCCGCGGGAGGTGGTCTTCGTCGACGACTTCCCCGAGAACCTCGTGCCCGCGCGTGACCTGGGGATGGTCGACGTCCGGTACGAAAGCCCGCGGCAGGTGCGCCGGGCGCTGGTCGAAGCCGGTGTGCGGATCGCCCCCGAGCCGGTGGACAGCCGAACGGGCGGGCCGGGAGCGGGCGGGCCGGGAACGAGCCCGCGAGGCCTGGCCGCGGCCTCATCCGAGCGGGCCGGAGTCGCATCCGAGGAGGTGGCCTGATGGATCTCGCGGTGTTGCAGGCGGTGCGGCTGAAAGGCGGGCTGGCGGACGCGTCCACGGTGATCTGGCTGACCGGCGGCGACGAGACCGCCGTGCGCCGCGCGCTCGCGGCGCTTGTCACGGCCGGGCACGTCCAGGAGTGCCGTGGCCGCTACCGGATCATGCCCGGCGGGCGCGACGCGCTGCGGGCGGCGCTGGCCGTCGAGCGCGCGGGCCTGGACATGGCCGCGCTCGACCTGGTCTGGGAGGAGTTCAGCGCGCACGACCACGCGCTGAAGGCCATCCTGCGGGACTGGCAGCTGCGCGGTGAGGAGCCCAACGACCACTCCGACACGGCGTACGACGCCGCGGTGATCGCCCGGGTCGAGGCGCTGCACGGTGACGTGGGCCGTCTCGCGCTGCGGGCGGCCGGCGTCATCCCCCGGCTGGGCCGCTACCCCGGCCGGCTGGAGGTGGCGCTCGTCCGGCTGCGCGGCGGCGACCGGCGCTTCCTGACGCATCCGATGGTCGACAGCTATCACACCGTCTTCCACGAGCTGCACGAGGAGCTCTACGGCGCGACCGGACGCGACCGGGTGAGCGAGGAGGCCACGACCGGATGATCACGATCACCACCGCGGTGCGCCCGCTCGTCCCCGGCCTCGACGGCGGCCGCGCGCTGCTGGGCGGCAAGGCGTGGGGCATCCAGCGCATGCTCGCGCTCGGTGCGCCGGTGCCGCCGGCCTTCGTCGTGACCACCGAGGCGTGCGCGCGCCACCGCGCCGGCGGCGGCCGGCTGCCCGCCGACGTGCGCGCGGCGCTGCCGGCGGCGATCGCGTATCTCGAAGAGGCCACCGGCCGCACCTTCGGCCGCGGGCCCGCGCCGCTGCTGGTGTCGGTGCGCTCGGGCGCGGCCGTGTCGATGCCCGGAATGATGGACACCGTCCTGAACCTGGGGATGACGCCGCGGGTGCGGGTGGCGCTGGCCGCGTCGACGGGCGACGCCCGGTTCGCGGCCGACACCTCCCGGCGTTTCAGCCGCCAGTTCGAGGCGGTCGTCGGCGTCGCGCCGCCCGCCGCGCCGGCCGCGCAGCTCGAGGCCGCGGTGAGCGCCGTGTTCGCCTCGTGGGACTCGCGCCGCGCCCTGGCCTACCGGCGCGAGCGCGGGCTCGACGGCGACGCGGGCACCGCGGTGACCGTGCAGGCCATGGTGTTCGGCAACCTCGACGACGCGTCCGGGACGGGCGTGCTGTTCACCCGCGACCCGCTCACCGGGGATCCAGAGCCGTTCGGGGAGTGGCTGCCGCGGGGGCAGGGGGATGACGTGGTCGCGGGCACCCACGACCCGCTGCGCCTCACCGAGCTGGCGCGCGCCCAGCCCGTCGTGCACGCCGAGCTCGTCGCGCTCGCGGCGACGCTCGAGCGGGAGTGCCGTGACGTGCAGGACATCGAGTTCACCGTCGAGTCCGGGCGCCTGTGGCTGCTGCAGACCCGTGCCGCGAAACGCTCACCGGCCGCCGCCGTGCGGCTGGCCGTCGCGCTCGCGCGGGAGGGGCTCATCGGCGAGCGCGAGGCCCTGGACCGGGTCTCCCCCGAGCAGGTCGCCGCCGTGCTGCGCCCGCACGTCGAGCCGCACGCGCGCGCGGCCGCGCGGGTGCTGGCCTCGGGACGGCCCGCCTGCCCCGGGGCCGTCAGCGGTGTCGTCGTCTGCGACACCGAGGCGGCCCAGGAGCGCGCCGACGCCGGTGAGGCCGTCGTGCTGGCCCGCCCGACCACCGATCCCGAGGACGTGCCGGCGATGTCGGCCGTCGCGGCGGTTCTCACCGAGCTCGGCGGCGCGACATCGCACGCCGCGGTGGTCAGCCGCGAGCTCGGCGTGCCCTGCGTGGTCGGCTGCGGCGCCGGGACGCTGATGGGCCTGGCGGGCACCGAGGTGACCGTGGACGCCGCCGCGGGGGAGGTGCTCGAGGGCGTGCTGCCTGTCGTTGCCCCGGCCGGGGCCGGCGACGAGCCCGACCTCACACGGCTGCTGGCCTGGGCCCGCGCCGAGCCGGGCGCCGATCCGGCCGCCTCCCTGCCGGATCTGCTCACGGCACGCGGCCGCGGCCGGTGAATCCCGTCCACAGCCACCCACGCATGTCATGATCGCCGCGAGTTTGTTGCCGTGTACGTTTTTCGGCCGCGTCAGCCTACACAGCGACGAACTCGCGCCGATCTTCTTCTTCGGTGGCCGGCGTCCATCGATGCGACGCTGACCATTGCCGTCGGCCCGCTGGCCCCGCGGGTGTACCGGGTGGCCCGGTGGGCTGTGGACAACTCTCGCCGTACCGCCTGTCGCCGGCTGTCCCGGAAGCGGCTCACAGGCTGGTGACGACTCACGGGCCGGTGACTTGTGGGCTGGCGTCCATGAGTGTCCTTCGAGCGGGCGTCTCACCGGCTGGTGTCACCGGTGCGGGGTGCGCGAGAACGCCATGGCGGACGAAACGGTGCACACCGGTGGTCAGCGTCACGCGTGTCGTGCGGGTCATACGTCGCCGAGCCGTGCGCTGTCGAATCCCGTGTCCGCTGGTTCGTGTGCTGCCGGGTGGTCGGTGTGGACGGTCGCGGTGGTCAGCCGCGGCACGGCAGCGTCATACCGGGTGAACGGTGCACACCGGTGGTCAGCGTCACGCGTGTCATGCGTCGCTGGTTCGTGTGCTGCCGGGTGGTCGGTATGGACGGTCGCGGTGGTCAGCCGCGGCACGGTGTGGATGAGGGCGTGCTCGGCGGCCATGGCGATCGCGTGCGCGTCGACGACGGTGAGCTCCCCGGGGACGACGATGTCGGCCTCGGCATGCAGCCGGTGGCCGATCCAGCGCAGCCGGAGCCGGCCGACGGCGCTGACGCCCGGAACGGCCCGCAGCGCGGCCTCGGCCGCGTCGGTCAGATCCGGGTCGACGGCGTCCATCAGGCGTCGGTAGACCTCGCCGGTGGCGTCACGGAGCACGGCGAGGATCGTGGCGGTGATGACCAGGCCGATGACCGGGTCGGCGGTGTCCCAGCCCACGGCCACGCCGGCGGCGCCCAGCAGCACGGCCAGCGAGGCGAACCCGTCGGTGCGGGCGTGCAGCCCGTCCGCGACCAGCGCCGCCGACCCGATCCGCCGGCCAGTGCGGATCCGGTGTCGAGCCACCAGCTCGTTGCCGGCGAACCCGGCCAGCCCGGCCGCGGCTACCGCCGGCAGATGGGTGACCACACGGGGATGCAGCAGCCGGTCGACGGCTTCGTAGGCGGTGAAGCCCGCGGACGCGGCGATCGTCGCGAGAACGGCGAGGCCGGCCAGGTCCTCGGCACGGCCGTAACCGTAGGTGTAGCGGCGGGTAGGCGGTCGTCGGCCGAGGACGAACGCGACACCGATGGGCAGCGTGGTCAGCGCGTCCGCCGCGTTGTGGACGGTGTCCCCGAGCAGCGCCACCGATCCGGACAGCATGACGATGACCATCTGAAGAGCAGCGGTCGCCCCGAGCACGGCCAGCGATATCCACAGCGCGCGGATCCCCTCGGCAGATGTTTCCACCTCCGAATCCACCCGGTTCGCCGAATCGTGGGAGTGCGGCACCAGCCGGTGAGCCAACCGCTGCCGCCAACGCACGTCACGTGTGCGCACCGTCGCGCCCTCGTCACCATCGTCACGTGGACGGTGACCACCGACGTCATGTGAATGGTGAGCGTCGTGAGAACAAGGGCCGCCAGGGCGAGCATCGTCAGGGTGGTCACCGTCGGGGTGATGATGACCACCGGCGTCCGGGACACACCGCTCATGCGCCATAGCTCGTACGCTGCCACGAAAGGATCATTGCGGCGACGGTGCACCACACCGCCGTACGCGGCTACAGATCCTCCGTAGATGGCCGTCCCCGCAGGTGCGACAACGTCGCCGACCGGCGGGGACGGCAGCGCCGGCGAGCGGAGCCACGACGTGGAAAAGGCGGGGCAACGGGGGTGAGAACAGCATCGCTGCCCCGTTCACGGGGCCACGGTTTATCCCATCCCCAACGGAATGGTGTTCCGCAGGGCAGCAGCCTCGCTCCTCCGGGCTGCCGCCAGCCTCGCGGCCTCTGTCCAGGAACGTCGAATCAGGACGATGTGGGTGGCCGTCGAGGTCAAAATGAGGCGAGACGGCCACCGTGGGGGTGTGGGCTGGCTGGCGCCTGTCGGGCCGGTCACCCGGGTGCGCAGGTGCGGTCGCGCAGCCGGGCGCGGCCGGTCAGCCGGGTGCGGCCGCTGGGGGCCGGCCGTGCTGGAGGTAGGCGGTCTGGCCGGTGCGCAGGGCGTCGACGCAGGCGTGGACACGCCAGGCGATGTACGGCGCAAGGAGCTGGTCACGCTCCGAGGGGGTGCACAGCCGCCAGGCGGTCAGCTCGTCGGCCTGGAGACGCAGGTGCTGTTCGGCGTCGTCGGCGGTGAGCAGCCCGCCGTCGAAGACGAAGTTGGCCAGCGCCGGCCGTCCGTCGGCCTGGGGCGGTACCCAGTCGATCGCCAACAGCCGTCCAGGCCGCAGGTCCAGCCCCAGCTCTTCCTTGATTTCTCGCCGCGCGGTCTCCCAGGGATATTCTCCCTCCTCCATGTGGCCGCCGGGCAGCAGCCAGGAGTCGGTGCGGTAGGACGGCTGGACGAGTAGGACCCGGTCATCGGGATCATGGAAAAGAGCGCTGGCCCCGGCGATCGAGCGCGGGAGCGTCGCGTAGAACTCCGCTGGTGACAGTGACATCTGCTTCAGATTAGCGGAAGGCGTAGGTGGAAACCGCTTCCATGACAGCGCTTTCCACCTACAGATGCGGAAGCCGTAGGTGGAAAGCGCTGTCATGACGACGGGAACCACCTACACTTCCCATCCGTTGTCGGTGGGATGCTGGGCACATGACCGACGGGGGTGCCGCTGAGGGCGGCTGGGACTTCTTCGTCTCGTATGCCGATGCGGATCATGAATGGGCGGAGTGGATCGCCTGGACGTTGGAGGAGACCGGGTACCGGATTCTGATCAAGGCATGGGAGTCCGTCCCGGGGACTGTCTGGTCCGCTCTGGAACAGGAGGGCCTGCGCAGAGCGAGCCGGCTGCTGGCGGTGGTGACACCGGCCTATCTCGAGTCGGCCGACGGTGGCGCGCAGTGGCAGGTGATGCGGGAATCGGACCTGAAAGGGGATGCTCGGCGACTGCTCCCGATCATGATCGAAACCTGTGGTCCGGGCAGCCTCGGGATTTTGGGGACACGTGGGCGGATCGACCTGACGGATCTGTCGGGACCGGCTGATGAACGGGAGGCACGGACCCGGCTGCTCGACGGGCTACGGGACGCACTGGCCGGGCGAAGAAGACCGGACAGCCCGCCCACATTACCGATCCGGAAACAGGCTACGGCAGGCCGTATGAGACCGACCGGCCCGATACCGCTCCCGGAGCGGGTATCCCGCATGGACGAGAAGGAAGCTCCGGGGCTCGGGCTGGTGCTGTCGAACAGCGCGGATATCGCCCTGGCCGGGGCTGGGGGCATGACCGGAAATGATATCTCTTCGACGTTTCCGGGCGTGCTGTCCGCGAAACCGGCCACCTGTCCCGACCAGGCGTGGACGGAGCCATACGCGGCTCCTGGCAGCGGTCCGGGCGTCGACGAGCTCCGCCGGCTGGGAACCGAGAGTCGTGGCGATCCCGGTGAGCCGGCCAACTGGCCCGCATACGAGTCCCTGGTCTCTCGCATGGCATCCCACGTCCTGGCCGTTGCCGGCCGGTTTGCCGCGGCGACCGGCGAACCGGCCGAATTCCGTGCTCTTCTTCTCGATGTCTGCCGCTACCACTACGCACGGGGGCGGTACGGCGAGAGCCATGACCTCGCTGACCGGGCCCGCAGCCGCTGGCTACCGGTACTCGGCCCCGACCACCTCGACACCCTGGCTGCGGGCCATCACCTGGCCCGTGCTCTCTTCGTCCTGAAGAAGGATTATCATCAAAAGGCCTACGAGCTGGACAAGGATATCTCGAGCCGTCGGCAACGGATTCTTTCGACCGATCATCCCGACATCCTGGCGTCGGCCAACAGTCTTGTCATGGATCTGCGTGCTCTGGGCCGTCTCGACGAGGCGTACACGTTGGCTCTGGACACCTGGGAACGCCGGCGGCGGGTTCTCGGTGATGACCGCCCGGACACTCTTTCCAGCGCGGCGAACCTTGCCGGATGCCATTATCTGCTCGACAATCATCGGGAGTCGTTACGGCTGAACGAATATGTCTGGGAGCGTCGGCGCCTGCTTCTCGGCGACCGTCATCCTGACACGCTCGTATCTGCCATCAACACGGCGATGGATCTGTACGCCCTCGACGATCGTATACCGGCCCGGATGGCTGCCGAGAAGACGCTTGCGCGCTGCCAGGAAGTTCTCGGCCATGACCATCCGTGGACGCGGACGGCTGCCGGCCTGCTTCAGAAGTGGCGTGAACAGTGATCCGGGCCGCCCGTCACGGCCATTCGTCGTCTTCCCCTTCATCGTCCCGCGGGGCGGGAATTTCTGGAATATCAGGGAGAAAGTCGGAGGGCGGGCGTGCCGTCCGCCGCGTGTCCGAGCGCCCGTCGGCAGCCGAGCGGGCCGCCCGCATCCATTCCGACAGGTCCCGGCCCGGATCCCGGGCCGGATCCCGCTCTCGTATCCGGGCGACTATTGTCGCTGCCTCACGTGGGGGATAGGCGTTGTCGGCGTCCAGCAGTTCCTCGGCGCTGAGGATCGTGCCCCGAAGCTCGTCCCCGACCCGGGCCGTGACCAGCGGGCCGATCACGAGCGAGATCGACCCCAGGTCACGGGTGGCGGTGAAGAAGGTCCGGAAGGCCGTGGCATCGATGTCCTCCATGGGCATGGCTGTCGTCCCCGCCGTGAGGTTGGCCGCGATCGCGTCGAGAACGCTCCGGGCCCGGCCCCTGACCTCCTCGAAGGTGTTTCCCGCGGGCGGTGCGAAGTAGAACGTCTTCTCCCAGGAGCCGAACATTATCGGCCCGTCGTAAGTAATCCGCGTGCCCTGTCCTCCCACCGCGGCGGCCATGGGGCGGGAGAGTGACTCGAGCAGGTCGCCCAGCCCCGGCGAGATGTTTTCGGAGGTGTATACCGTTCCTTTCAGCTCCCCTCCGGCCATGTTTGCCCCGATTGTTCCGTAGTGATGGCGCAGATCCCGTTTCGCCTGTTCGGCCCGTAGCCGGACCTCCATGAGGGCGACCTCCTCGTCGGCCTTGGACGAGGCGAGCATGACACGCAGCCGAGAACGGCTCGCGGCGGCGACGGAGATTTCGTAGGCGCTGTTGTGGCCGGCCATTTTGATGAACAGCACCGCGAGATCGAGAGCTACGAGCAGCAGAGAGATCAATATGCAGACCAGAAATGCATGCAGATTGTGGCGAAGCACGGTCAGCAATGCATCCTGGTGGTCGAGAACACCTGCGGGTGGCGGTGGCCGACTGCTGTTCTCGGCTGCCTGCCGGGTAGCTTCACCGTTGATCTGCCCAATTTTCTCCGGTTTGTCCGACAGTACGCTGGCAAGGGTGTTCGCGGCCTCATTCTGCCGGATGACCGCGTTTGTGTAGTTGCTGTTGAGAAGAGTGAACACGGGGCCGTTCCCGGTCCGGCCGGTGGCTCCCCGGCCCTCGCGCTCGTTCGTGACCGCGGCGAGTGCCTCCTCGACGGCCTTATTGGCGGCCTCGAGCTGCTTCTGGTCACTCGCGATCTCATCGTCGAGTGCGGTGAGACGATCCACTCTGTTTTTCTCGACCGCGGCGTTGAGTACACCCGTCCGGTCGGCGTGCCGCCGGCCGAGTTCTGCCGTGATCTCGGCGTCGAACATCTTCAGGACCAATGGGTCGGTCACGACGATCGCAATGAGCAGGGTTATCACGATTCTGACCGCATAGCTGCGCCTCTTCGACCAGTCGCGCGGTTGCGCGTTCTTCTTGTAGAGACCGGGAAGCTGCGCGTCATCCTTGTAGAGATCGGAGAAGTTGATGCTTACCTGGGACAACAGGAACCTGTCGTAGACCACCACGGCCGCCGCGAACAGCAGGCCGACGATCACCCCCGGGAAGAGCCCACCTCCGGTTGCGATCATCAGGAAGAACGTGCAGCCGGCCGTCGCATAGACGTAGTAGAGCGCCATGAACAGGGCGGCGCAGGTGTACCGGGCCCGGTCGACGAACACGGTGGCGTGCGCCGGGTCGATCCCGACGAGGGCGAGTATGGCTTTCATCGGCCGACCGGCCGAGAGGCCGAGCGTTCCCGACGGCTCGCGCGCGTTCCGCGACCGCCGGACCGGACCTTCATCCAGAGCTCCCCCGTCGTGCTCCATGACCGGGGACGAAGTCTCCCGGAAAGAAGACTTTATACCGTGTTCACGGACTCGTCGGATTCGCCCGGGATGTTCATCGGGATGCCGCGGTCCGCCGGATCGATTCGATGGGCGACGGGCGGATGCCGGGCTACAGGCCGTATATCTCGAGGAGGCGGAGCCAGATTTCGCTGACGGTGGGGAATGAGGGGACCGCGTGCCACAGGCGGTTCAGGGGTACCTCGCCGACGATGGCGACGGTCGCGGCGTGCAGCAGCTCCTGGACGTCCGGGCCGATGAACGTCGCTCCGACGACCACCGATCGTTCGGAATCGATGACCAGTTTGCTGGTCCTGGTGGTCACACGGGTCACGGCGGCCCTGCTGGCCCCACCGGACGCGGCGGACGCGGCGGCTCCGGCGGCTCCGGCGGTCCTGCCGGCCCTGCCGCTCTCGCCGGTCCCGTTGGTCCCGTTGGTTCCGTTGGTTCCGGTGGGTGCGATGTTGGCGCGGCCGCGTACCTGGGAGCCGGCCACGTCGTCTGTGCTGTAGGTGACGGTCCGTATCGGCAGGCCGGCGTCCCGGGCCTGCCGTTCGGTCAGGCCCACCGCGCAGACCTGGGGATCGGTGAAGATCACCCGCGGTACCACGTCCGTGGCGGCCGGGACGTCGCGGCCGAGGATGACGTCGGCGGCGAGCCTGCCCTGGTACTTGCCCATGTGCGTCAGCAACGTCCGGCCGTTGCAGTCGCCGACGGCGTAGAGCCAGCCCCCGTCCACCCCGGTGGCCCGCATCCACCCGTCGACGTCGACGAACCGGCCGGCGGGCAGCCCGACCGCGTCCAGGCCCAGATCCGCGGTTGCCGGTCGGCGACCGACGGCGACGAGAATCTCCTCGGCGCCGATCCGGGCGCCGTCGGCCAGCGTCGCCACCACCGTCGAGCCGCCGTCCCGCCTGCGTGCGGACGCCAGCGGCACACCGGTGATCACTTCTATGCCCGCGGCCTGGAAAGCCGCGCGCAGTTCCTCCCCGGCGAACGCTTCCTCCCGCGCGAGCAGCCGCTCACCGGCCTCGACGATGGTCACCCGTGAACACCCGAGGCGATGGAACGCCTGCGCCATCTCCACCCCGGTCGCGCCGCCACCGACCACCAGCAGCCGGCGCGGCACGTGGGTCGCGGCGGTGGCGCTCCGGTTGTTCCACGGGCGCGCGTCGCGCAGGCCGTCGACCGGCGGGATGACCGCGACCGTCCCGGTCGCGAGGACCACGGCCCGTCTCGCGGTCAGCCGCCTGGCCCCGTCGTTGCCGGTGACCTCGACCGTCCGGGCCCCGGCCAGCCGGCCGGCCCCGCGGAACAGTGTGATCTTCTTGCTGTCCAGCCAGGGCACCTGGCCGCTGTCATTCCAGTCAGCGGTCATGTAGTCACGCCACGCAAAGGCCGCGGCGGCGTCGACGGTGCCGGTGACCGCCTGGGACGCGCCGGGAACACGCCTGGCCGCGGCGAGCACATCGCCCGGGCGCAGCAGCGTCTTGCTCGGGATACAACCCCAGTACGAGCATTCCCCGCCGACCAGCTCGCGCTCCACGATCGAGACGGTGAGCCCGTTGTCCGCGCATCGGCCCGCGGCGTTCTCCCCCGCCGGGCCGGCGCCGATCACGATCACGTCGGTCTCGTGCACGTCGGTCCAGTGCGCGTCAGTCCCGTGCATGTCGGCCCCCTGTGCGCCCGCGGGCTGCTGCCCGGTAGACCAGGGGTACCCGCTGGACGGCCGGAGGTAGCGCGATCACATTTTTTCACGCTCGGACGCGCCTCCGGAACCCGGTCCTGGAAGTTCTGGCGGCCCAGCTCCTCAGGGTGCTCCGAGGGGATGCGGGCGGGGCGGGCCTCCGCCGGTCCCCGTCAGCGGGTCTCGAGTATCAGCGGGGTCTCGAGTATCAGCGGGGTCTCGAGTTCGGGCATGGGTCCGGGCGCAGGCCCGGGGGAGTGCGCGGCGGCGCGGGTGGCGGGTCGTGACCCGCGCGCGGACGCCGATGCGGACGTGAAGGCGTCCGCGCCCGCCTCCCAGGTCCGTTGCAGGTCGCTGTTGCCGGGGAAGCGCTGGTCCAGCTCGAGGATGACCATGCCGTGGGCGAAGGCGAACATGGCCTGCGCGACCTGCGGGTCGCCGGTCGCCAGGAAGAACGGTTCACCGGACCATTCCTCCAGGCCGGGTGTTGTCGAGCCACGGGGCAGGCGGGAGCTGGTGGCCAGACGGTACAGATTCGGGTGGGCGAGCGCGTACTCACGGTAGGCGGCCAGGGTGCCCGCGATGCCGCCCGCCGGCCCGGGGTGGCACACCGCCTGGTGCAGGGCCTGGCCGATCTCGGCCAGTGCCTCGTCGACCAGGGCCAGTTCGACGGCGTGCTTGCCCGGTAGGTGCTTGTAGAGGGAGGGCGCCTGGATGCCGAGCTCGGCGCCCAGCCGGCGCATGGTCAGGGCGCCGGCTCCTTCCGCCTCGAGCAGCCGCCTGCCCGCGCTGATGATCTCCGTGGCGCGGGGGCTGAGCGCACGCGGCCGCGGCGGGGCACTTGAGGAGAGGCCAGCACTTGAGGAGGGACCAGCGCCTGGGGAGAGAACGGACTGCGTCATGCGAGCGGGTCGAGGATGAACACCGGATGCCTCGGCGCGATGCGGGCGACATCCTCATCGGTCGAATCCGCGCTGACACCGTCGAAGAACACCCCCACCTCGGCCTTCCAGCGGCGGAGATAGGCACGCAGGACCGGCGCTTTGTCCGCGTCCGCGAGCTCATGGGCGGTCCGGTGCTCCCGGCGGCGCCCGAGCAGGAGGTCGAGGCTGCCGTCGGCGGCGCGCAGGTTGCGTACCCACTGGGTCTCGCCCCGCGGCGCGACCAGGTACTGCCTGCCCTCATGGTCGAGCAGGTTGACCGGGACCCGGCGGGGCTGCCCGCTGCTGCGTCCCCGCACCTCCAGGACGCGGCTGCCCCAGATGCTGATACCGGCTCGGGTGAAGCCCGCGATCAGGTTGTTGACGACATGCCGGGTGAACCGGCCGGGCTCGCGATAATAGATCTTGGACGTGTCGGCCATGGTAGACCCCCTTCGGGCGTAGTGATGTCACCTAAGGCCAACATCGTCGACCACAGGTGTAGCTAACAGTGTTAGCCGATTCTAGCGCGGGTTCGGCCCGTCATGCGGCTGCGCCCGTCCGGCCGGGCCGACCGGCGACGCCGCCGTGTCGGGGCGGGCTGTGACGGCTGTGACGGCTGTGACGGCTGTGACGGCTGTGACGGATGTGACGGATGTGACGGATGTGATAGGCACCGGCCCCGGCCCGGCGCGGATGCTGATCCCGACCGGGCCGGGCGTGGAGGTGCCGGGTGCGGCTGATGCGAATGTCCGCATCGCGTGAGGAGACGTCACAGCGGGGCCGCGGGTACCTCCTGTGGTCCCACTGGATACGCTGTCCGGGCAGCCAAGCTCTGATCCGGTGGGCTGGCGGGCGGTCAGCAGCGCGGACGGTCGTGGCCGCGTCGCTCTTCGCCGGTCGGGCTGGCCTGGTCGGTGCTGGTCCGTTGTCATCTTCGAGGAGTGCCCGGTCGAGGCGGGAACCGAATCGGCCGCCAGCCGCCTGGTATCCCGAGCCGCTTCCGGAGGCCCATCGCCGTGTTGACCGCGTCCACGCTTGCTTCGACGACTCTCGCGCTCGGCCCGAGCTTCCTGGATGCGGAGCATCTGGCCAAGGCGGGCCTGATCGTCATCCTGCTGATCGTCTTTGCGGAGTCCGGGCTGCTGATCGGTTTCTTCCTGCCCGGTGACTCGCTGTTGTTCACGGTGGGGCTGCTCGTCTCCAACGGCAGGCTGTCGACCCCGCTGTGGCTGGCCTGCGTGCTGATCTCCATTGCCGCGGTTGCCGGCGACCAGGCGGGCTTCCTGTTCGGGCGCAAGGCCGGCCCCACACTCTTCCGGCGCCCGGATTCCAGGCTGTTCCGGCAGGAGAACGTGGAGAAGGCCCACGACTTCTTCGAGCGGTACGGCCCCCGTTCGGTGATCCTCGCCCGCTTCGTGCCCATCGTGCGGACGTTCACCCCGATCGTCGCCGGGGTCAGCGGTATGAACTACCGGCTGTTCGTCACGTTCAACATCATCGGCGGGCTGCTGTGGGGCACCGGTGTGACGGTGATCGGATACTTCCTCGGGAAGGTCGAGTTCGTCGCGCACAACGTCGAGAAGATTTTTATCGGGATCGTGCTGCTGTCGGTGATCCCGATCGGGTTCGAGCTGCTGCGAGCCCGGCGCCGGGGCGGACGTCCCGGCTCGGGCGCCGCGCCGGGTGCCGCGCCGGGCGCGGCTCGGCACTCCGCCCGGTCCCGCCGGACCGCCGGGACCGACTGAGCGCTGGTCCCGCCCAGCTCACCGGAGCCAGCTGATCGGTAGCCCCGCCGGACCAACCGACCGGCGGGGCCAGCCGGAAACCCACGGGGGAACGCGGGGAACGAATGATCGGCGATGGAATCGGCCTCGACAGGGGAAGTCGCCGTGATCCGAGTGGCGGCCCGCGCGGTTGGGTCGGGCCCGCGCCGGAAACAACCGGTCTGAAAACCAAAGGGTCCCGATGGGTGGCCACCAACACGGGGGGAGTCGGTAGTCGCCCCATCGGGACGTGTTCTACCTTAGCCGTCCAGGGTCCGCCGCGTCCCACCCTGGTGCCAAAAACCTGGCTGGAGCTTCCCAACGTCCCGTTGGGAAGCCGGTGCGTACTGCTCCGGTGCCCAAAGTCGCAGCGTGGCCCGTCGCCTGTCATGGCCGGGACGGGACAGCATATGCCCTGGTCTCTTTTTGGGATGCCGCGCGGGGAGACCGCCGCTCATCCCCCGCGTGTCCGGCCTTGGCCGGTGGGTGGTAGACGGGTGACGGTATTTCCCGAGGCGGCCGGGGCGGATCCCGGGCGATCTCCAGTACCGGCCCGTCCGGGAAGCATGACAGTCACAGGAAGTATAGGAACCACAGGAATTACAGAAATTCAGTCGGTGAGCTACAGGAAGTGAGGTTGGCTGATGTCCCTGCTCGACCGCGGTACTCCCCCGGATCCGTTCGACGTCCTGCCCGTTGTACCGTCGTTCACCCTTACCAGCGACGACATCGCGGACGGGGACGCGCTCACCAAGGAGTTCGCGCACACCTCGGCCGACGGCGCGAACGCCTCGCCGCACCTGCGCTGGTCCGGGTTTCCGGCGCAGACGTGTGGCTTCGTCGTCACCTCCTTCGACCCGGACGCCCCCACCGGCAGCGGCTTCTGGCACTGGGTCCTCGTCGACATCCCGGCCACCGTGACCGAACTGCCCCACGGGGCGGCAAGCGGCGATCTCAGCGGCCTGCCGGCCGGTTCCTTCCACGTCCGCAACGACTACGGGACGTTCGACTTCGGGGGTGCCGCACCTCCTCCGGGTGACCGTCCGCACCGCTACGTGTTCGCGGTGCACGCCGTCGACGTCCCCTCGCTCGGTGTCGACAGCTCCGCCGCGCCCGCGGTCGTGGGATTCAACCTGGCGTTCCACACCCTTGCCCGGGGCGTGCTGCGGGCTACCTACCAGCGCTGACCCCGACGCCGCCGGCGCCGGCCCCGACGGCCCGCCGGTCGCGGGCGGGCCACGGGCTTCCAACAGCGGGGCGGTGGGCTTCCAGCGGCCCGGCCGGTGGGCAGGATGGCCGGACGCGGGTAGGTTGACGGACATGCTGCGCAAGTTCGCCGTTCTCGCGGTTGTCGCCGGTGCCGGTGCGGTGGTGACCGCTGTCCGTCGCCGGCGGGGCAGGGACGAGGCCGACCTCTGGCATGAGGCGACCACCGCCATCAACGCGGGCTGACCAGAAGCTCCTGGCCCGAAGCTCCTGGCCCGAAGCTTCTGCCCTGTTCCCTGGAGCCGCACCGGTCCTGGCCCGGTGCGGCCCTGCCACCGCGATCTCAGGGCGTCCGGCAACTGATGGCCTACGTGGTCACCGATCCCCCGGCGGTTCCCCCGGCGACCGACCCGGAAACGAACGAAGCGAACCAGCCCGAAGTGGGGACGGCCGGAGTGGAGGCAACTGGTCTGGGGACGGCCGGTCTGGGGACGGCCGGAACGGACAGTGAGCCACGGCCCGCGGCGTTGTCGGCGCCGGACGCGGCAACGTTGCGTGACCATGCTGTCCGTATGCTGCCCGACTACATGGTGCCGGCGGCGTTCGTGCCGCTCCCCCAGCTGCCGACGCTGCCCAACGGGAAGCTGGACCGCAACGCGCTGCCGGCCCCCGACTTCACCGCCACCGTTTCCGGCCGGGCTCCCGGCAACCCCACGGAGCAGGCGCTGCGGGACGCGTTCGCCGCGCTGCTCGCCGTCCCCGAACTCGGCGTCGACGACGACTTCTTCACCCTCGGCGGGGACAGCATCGTCGCGATGGAGCTGGTCAGCCAGGCCCGCGCAGCCGGTTTCCGGATCACCCCGCGCCAGGTCTTCCGCCACTGCACGGTGGCCGCACTGGCCACGGTGGCCACCGCCCTCGCCCCGGTGTCGGAGCGGGCCGGCGGCGACGACGGGACGGGAACCGTCCCGCTGACCCCGATCATGCACGCGCTGCGTGAGCTGGGCGGCCCGGTCAGCGGCTACCACCAGTCGGCGCTGGTGCAGACGCCGGCCGAGCTGGACCGGACGACCCTGCTGGCCATCCTGCGGGCGCTGGTGGACCGGCACGACATGCTGCGGGCCCGCCTCGTCCGTACCTCCGGCCCGAGCGGTGACCACTGGATGTTCACCGTTCCACCGCCCGGAACGCTGGACGTCGCGACACTGGTCGAACGAGTCGACATCCGCGTCAGCGAGCCCGACGCGAGCGAGCACGGCAGCGGTGGGCCGGGCAGCGGTGGGCCGGGCAGCGGTGGGCCGGGCAGCGGTGGGTCTGGCGCCGAGGGGGCCGGCACAAGCGAACCCGGCAGCGGTGGCCCGGGCGCCGAGGCGCCTGGCACCCGCGAACCCGACGGTGTCCTCACCGGGGACGCGCTGACCAGGACGATCTCCGCGGCGGCGCTGGCCGCCCGGGACCGGCTGGACCCGGACGCCGGCGTCATGATCCAGGCGGTGTGGTTCGACGCGTCCGGGGGCACCTGGCCGGCCTGCCGTCCGGCGGGATCGGTTACGGGCTGCTGCGCCATCTCAACCCGCGGACGGGGCCGGAGCTGGCGCGGCTGGGCGCCCCGCGGATCGAGTTCAACTACATGGGCAGGTTCGGCGTCCCGGAGGCGACGGACTGGTCCTGCTCCGCCGAGCCGGACGCGGTGGACCTCGACGCCGACGGGGACATGCCGGAGGAGCACTGCCTGGTGGTGAACTCGCTGACCGAGGACCGTCCGGGCGGGCCGGAGCTGGCCGTGTTCTGGTCCTGGCCGTCCGGTGTGCTGGCCGAGGACGCCGTCCGCGAGCTGGCCGAGAGCTGGTTCCAGGCCCTGGACGCGCTGGTGACCCACGCCACCGGACGGCCGGAGCGCGCATGATCACGATTCTTGCCGCGCGCCCGGCGGCCACCGGGAAAACCAGGCACCGGCAAAACCCGCGGTGGCCAGGAGCGATATCGGAAAATCCTGAAAGAAGCCGTGGCAATATTGTGGATAATGGCGTGGCCCATGATGATTCCCGTCGACCGTGATCGAGAACTGACTGTGATCGAGAACTGAGTTTCGGCAGGGTCCCGGGAGAACCGGTCGGGAGAACCGGGCCCAGGAGAACAACGGAACAGTGGAACAGCAGAACCGGAGAAGGGGGACACCCATGACCAACCCGTTCGAGGATCCCGACGGCGTCTACACCGTCCTGGTCAACGCCGAGGGGCAGTACAGCCTGTGGCCGGACTTCATCGACGTCCCGGCCGGCTGGACGGTCGAGCACGGCCCGGGCCCACGCCAGGAGTGCCTGGACTACATCGAGACACACTGGACGGACCTGCGCCCCAAGAGCCTGATCGAGGCAATGGAAGCCGCCGCCCGCGACTGACCCACCGCCGCCCCGGCCGGCGCCGGCTTCGTCGTCGGCTTCGGTGCCGGTGCCGGTGCCGGTGCCGGCTTTGGCGCCGGCGAACTCGGTGACGGCTACCAGCGATCCCAACGGGGTGCCGAGGGCCAACGAGTTACCAGTGCCTGGAAGGGTGCCGTCGAGGTCTGGAGGAGCCATGGGCTCTTATCTCCGGGGGCTCCTATCTCCGGGGAACAGTTGGAAGCCCGCGGTGGAGGCGATCCGGGTGATGACCGTCTCCCAGTTGCCGCCGGGTGGGACCACGATCCGCCAGTCCCCCCGCTCCCAGCGCAGCTCGATGCGCATGGCGGCGTACCCGGTGGTGCCGGTGGAATCCACGGCGTCCGTGGCCACATACAGCACGACCCGGTCGGGGGCGGCCACATCGAACCGGACCCCGGCGTAGCGGAAGATCGGGTCGGAGAACCGTCCGGTGAGCCGGTCGGGAATGGCATATCGCGTCGCGGCTATCCGGGTCCGTGTCAGCAGGGCGGGCTGGTCGGCGCCGGTCGCCTGCTCGGCGATGGTGGGTTCGAAGATGTAGGCGCCGACAACGGCGTCCGTACGGAAGACAACGTGGATCGCGGCGAGGGCGGCGCCCAGCGGGGTGTGGGCGAACCCGGACGCCCGGTCGTCGGCCAGGCTGCGCGGGCCCGCGGCCGGTGAGACCGGCAGAGCGAAGCCGTGGAAGTCCAGCCAGGCCAGGTCGGAGAAGTCCAGGACGGGCAGGCCCGAATCCGGGCGCACCGGCCCGCCGGGCACCGGGACCGCGCCGGCCGTACCCGTGGCCGTGGCCGTGGCCGGCGCCGGCGCCGATGTCGGTGTCGGGGAGCCGCCCCGGCCGCCGACGAGTACCAGCCCGACGGCGATCCCGACCGCGACCAGCCCTGCGGCGGCCAGCAACCCTACACCCGTGGAGAAACGACGCTCGCCAGCCATATCCGTGCCCTTACGCCGCTCGACCATCACCTGGGTCGCGCGGATCGACAGGACGATCACCCCTTGCGCTAGCTACGACACGTATTGTCAGAATAGGGGGTCGCGCAGTAAGGCGGTGGCCATAGCCCAGCGTGAGCGGGACAGCCCGCGGGCCGCGGGCAGCCGGACGAAGGTGCTCTACTGGTTGACAGCGGTCTACTGGTTGACGGGAGCGTCCTGTGGCGCGCGGGTGTCGGACCATACCTCCCACAGCGCCGCGTAGCGCCCGCCGGCGGCGATGAGCTCGTCGTGCGTGCCGGTCTCGACGATCCGCCCGTCGTCCAGGACGACGACGAGGTCCGCGCCGGCCGACTGGGTGAGGCGGTGCGCGACGACCAGCCCGGTCCGGCCCGCCAGCGCCTGCTCGGCGGCGGCCTCCAGGATGCTGGCACCGGCGCTGCCGGCGTCCGCGGTGGCCTCGTCGAGGATCGCCACCGGCGGGTCGGTGAGGACGAGGCGGGCGAGCGCGAGCTGCTGGGCCTGCGTGACGGTCAGCCGGTGCCCGCCCTCCCCCACCACGGTGGCCAGCCC
>NZ_CEVIVD010000039.1:5050-11473 GCF_982290655.1 Protofrankia sp. CiP1_Cm_nod3 | reverse complement strand
CTCCCCCACCACGGTGGCCAGCCCCTCGGGCAGCGCCTTCGCCCACCCCGCCGCGCCGACGCGGTCGAGCGCCGCGAGCAGCTCGTCGTCGCTGGCGTCCGGGCGGGCCAGGCGCAGGTCGTCGGCGAGCGGCCCGGCGAAGACGTGCATGTCCTGGGAGATCAGGACGACTGTCCGGCGGACCGCGGCCGGGCCGAGCTCGTCCAGCTCCACGCCGCCGAGCGCGATCGACCCGCTGGTGGGGCGGTGGATACCCGCGATGAGCCTGGCCAGGGTCGTCTTGCCCGCGCCGCTGGCGCCGACGAGCGCGACCCGTTCGCCCGGCTCGATGTCGAGGTCGACGTCACGCAGCACATCGTGGCCGGGCCGGTAGGCGTGGCCGACGCCGGCGGCCCTGACCGAGGCGTCCACCGGCACGGCGACCGGCACGGTCACCGGCCTGCCGACTGGCCCCCTGACCGGCGTGGTGACTGCTGTGGCGGCCGAGACCGCGGACGACACGGTGCCCGACGCGTTGGCCGACGCGGCATCCGACATGCTGGTCAGCACGTTGGCCGGCTGGGCGGGCCGGTGCGGTTCCGGCGTCGTCGGGATGTCGGCGACGCCCACCATCCGGGCCAGGCTCGCCGTCGCGGCCTGGGCCTCGTCGACGAGCGCCAGCGCCACGTTGATCGGGTTGAACAGGTTGTGGAAGTACAGGGCCGCCGCGGGCGCGGTGCCGATCGTCACCGATCCGTCGCGTACCAGCAGGAACCCGGCCGTGAGGACGGCGGCGAGACCGATGAACTCGGCGAGGTTCAGCCGGGCGTAGAACCGCGTGATCAGATGGATTCCGCGCAGGGCCAGGTCGACGGTGGTCCGGGAGCGCCGGGTGACCCGGCCGATGTGCTCGTCGTCGCGGCGGAACGCCCGGACGGTGGCCGCGCCGCCGATGGTGTCGAGGAGCTGCTGCTGCTGGGCGCCGGCGGCGATGCGCTGCTCGGCGTAGAGGGGGATGCTGCGCCCGGCGTACCAGCGGACCGCCTGGACCTGGACAGGCGCGGCGAGCAGGGCCGCGAGCGTGAAGCGCCAGTCGAGGACCGCGAGCCCCACCAGGGTGAACGCGATGGTCAGAGCGGCGTGGGCCATCTCCGGCAGCGCCCCGCGGACCGCCTCGGTGATCCGCGTGACATCGTTGGTCACGCGTGAGGTCAGATCGCCGGCGCCGGCCCGTTCCACCTGCTCCAGCGGCAGGGTGAGCGCGCGCTCCACGAAGCGTTCGCGCAGGACGGCCAGCACCCCTTCGCCGAGCCGGGCGACGAGGGTGACCCCGACCGCGGTCAGCACGCCCTGCGCGGCCGCGACGACCACGAGCAGCACGACCGGGGTGGTGATCGCGCCGGCTGGCCGGCCGTCGGCCACCACGTCGACGATGTGGCCGAGCAGGGGCGCGGTGAACAGGCCGGCCACCGTCGACAGGGCCAGCACACCGAACGCGGTGATGGTCAGCGCCCGCCGCTCGCGCAGCAGCTCGCCGACCGTGACGCGGATACGCACGCTGGTCGCGATGGGTAGCAGCTCCCGGCCGTCGTCCGCCCGCACGAACGACTCGGGCCTGGCTGCGGACACCTCAAGCCTGTTCGTGGACGCCTCGGGGCTGGTCATCGTCGCTTCTCCCGCATGGTCATCGTGTCAGGACAAGTACTCAGGGCCACCCACTCGGCCCGTGCCCCGACCCTTGTGCGGGCAATTGTCATCACATGGACACCGTCCGCCATATGGACACCGTCCGCCATGTGACCAGTGCCCACTGGGTGAGCAGCGCTCGTCCTGTGGGCAGCGCCTACCGTGCGGACGATGACCGCCAGGCGGGCACTGTTCGCAACATGGGCACTGCTCGCCGTAGGGGCAGTGGCTGCCGTAGGCACGGTGACCGCCAAATGGACACCGTTCGCAGCACGAACGCTGCTCACCGTAGGGTCGGCGATCGCCATAGGGACGGTGACCACTAGATGGACGCTGTTCGTAGCGTGGACGCTGCTCACCGTAGGGCTGGCGCTCGCGGCGGGGACGGTGACCACCGGATGGACACTGTTCGCAACATGGAAGCTGCTCACCGTAGAGACAGTGATCGCCATGGGGACGGTGACCACTGTGGGGACAGCACTCGTCGGGTAGACGGTGCTCATCGGGTGGACGGTGGCCGTCAAGTGAGCACGGTCGCTCGGTAGTCCGCGTGGCCGTGGACGAGTTCGCCATGGGTGCCCTCGGCGGTCACCGTGCCCCCGTCGATGACCACCACCCGGTCGGTCACCGCGAGCAGGGCCGGGCTCGTCGTGATCAGAATGGTGGTCCGGCCGCGGCGGATGTCGCGTATACCGGCCGCGATCCGTGCCTCGGTGACCGCGTCCACCGCCGTGGTGGGGTTGTGCACGGCCAGCACGGGGGAGTCGACGGCGAGCGCGCGGGCAAGCGCGATACGTTGCCGCTGCCCACCCGACAGTGACCGTCCACGTTCGGCGAGTATTTCGTCGACACCGTCCGGGAGGGTGCTCGCGACCTCGTCGGCACCCGCCGCCGCCAGCGCCCGTCCAACCACACCCCCGGTACGGGCCTCCGCCGCGCCACCAGCGTCGACGCCGACCGGGCTCCTGGCGCCGCCGCCGACGACCGTGGCCGGGCCGCTTCCGGGGCCATGCCCGGTAAGGCCATGCCCAACAGGTTGCCCGACAGGTTGCCCGACAGGCTGACGCACGGCGGGCCCATCTTCAGCCGGCTCACCGTCGGGCGTGGGCGCCGCGACGTTCTCGATCAGGGTTCCCTCGAACAGTTCCGCGTCGTGCGCGGCCACCAGGACCGCGGCCCGGACCGCCGCCGGGTACACCTCGGACAGCGGCACCCCGTCGAGCTCGACCGAGCCGCCGTCCGGGTCCGCTTCGCGTCCCAGGCAGCGCAGGACGGCGGTGGCCGCCGCCGGATCGGCCGCGACGACTCCCAGCAGCTCGCCGGGGGCGGCGGTGAACGTCAGGCCCCGCAGCGGCCCGTAGGTCACGTCCAGGAAGCGGACCTGGCCCCGCACCGGCTCGGGAAGACTCCTCGTCCCGGCCCCGACCGCCGGGGACGCCGCCAGCACCGAGGCGATGCGGCCGGCGGACGCCCGCCCCTGGGCGAACTCCGCGTTCACCCAGGCGAAGATCGATAGCGGCCCGAGCAGGAACTGGGCGAGCCCGACCGCGGCGATCAGATCACCGACCGAGATGTCATCCTCGGCCGCGAGCCGGCCCGCGACCAGCGCGACCACCGCGATGAAGATCCCGGTCAGCGCGAGGACGCCGCCGTCGTGCCAGGCCTTCGCGCTGGCCGCCCGCAGGGTCGCGGTCAGGGAGTCCTGGCTGGTGCGCCGGTAGCGGGCGATGGCGGCCGGCTCGGCGCCGATGCCCTTGAGCACCCGCAGCCCGGCGACGAGGTCGGCGGCGACACCCGAGGCGTGCGCGGCGCGTTCCTGCTCGGTGTCGCTGCGGCGTTCCAGGGGCCGGCCGAGCAGGTGCGTCCCCCACAGCAGGAAGGGTGCGCCGAACAGCACCAGCAGGCCGAGCGGGACGGAGACCGTGAGCAGCGCGACCGCGCCGACCAGCAGGCCGGTGACGGCCGCGATCGACGCGGGCAGCGCCGCGTTCACGATGCCGACCCGCTGGGCGTCTCCCGTGGCGATGCTCACCAGCGCCCCGGACAGGCGACCGGTTTCCGCGCCCGCCCGCGGGTCCAGGACACGGCGGGTGAGCTGGATGCGCAGGTTGTGCGCGGAGCGTTCGGCGGCGCGTTCCCCGAATCGCGCGCCGAAGCGGTAGCAGAACGAAAGGCCGGCGAACGTGACCGCGAGGACGGCGAGCCAGCGAAGGAGATCGCCGGTGGCCCCGGTCGACACGGCCCGGTCGATGATGATCCCGATCAGGACCGGGACCAGGGCCTCACCGACCTGATGCCCCGCGACCATCACCGCGCCCACGGCGATCTGGCGTCGCTGGCCGATGACCGAGCTGGTGAGGACGTCCCGCCCTGACGGCCCGCCAGTACGCACCCTTCTGTCCTCCGGTCCGTTGCTTGTCGTCGTCCCACGGCTACAACCGATCATCTATCGGCCGTGATCGGACGGCTCGCCTGATTCGTAAGCCACCTGGCTTACTCCCATTTGGGGTAATGCCGAAGGCATCCGAGGTACTGATCCGTCGATGTGTTCGCCACTGGCCGCCGCGGGACGCGGCCGGCACAGCCGGTGCCTGGTCGACGGGTCGATGCGGTCGTGCCGGATGGTCAGCCCAGCGCCAGCGCCAGCGCCAGCGCCGGGGCGTCCGCGGCCACCTCGCCCGCAGCCACCTCGCCCGCGGCCGCCGTGCCGTCGGCATGGCCGAGGGCGGAGCGCAGGAGCTCCCCGGCCCGGACGGCGATGTTCGACAGCAGCGTCGAGGAGATGCCGTGCGCGTACTCGGTGGCACCTGGGATGTAGATGCCGGCCGTGCTCCCCGCCGCGGTAACCACACGGTAGTCACGTCGAACCTCCAGACGGCCGGCGTCGTCGACGTTGCACACCGCCGCCATGCCGCCGAGCAGCCGCCACGGGTCGCGGGAGCGGTAGCCGGTGGCCAGCACCACCACGTCCGCGTCGAGGGTCTGCCGCTGGCCGGTCGGAAGGAACTCGACGGTCGCCCGGACACCGTCCGGAACGTCCTCCAGGCCGGTGAGCCGGGACGCCCGCACCATGCGCAGCCGTTCGACGCCACGCACCTTCTCCTGGTAGACGCGGCGGTACAGCTCGTCGATGAGGTCGGTGTCGACCACCGAGCAGTTGGTCCCCCGGTGGTAGTCGAGCAGCATCGCCCGGACCTTGTCGGGGGCGTGGAAGAAGTCGTCGACCGCGGTCGGGTCGAAGATCTGGTTGGCGAACGAGCTGTCGTCGGCCGGGCTGAAACCGTAGCGGGCGAAGACGGTGTGCACCTCGGCCCGCGGGAAGTTGGAGTGGAGGTATTCGGTCACCTCGGCCGCGCTCTGACCAGCACCGACGACGAGGAATCGCCCCCGCGGTGTCGACGGCATCGCGCCGACACGGTCGAGCAGGTCGTGGTTGTGCCAGACCCGCTCGGTGAGCCCGATTCCGTCGGGTGTGCGAGGTTCCAGGCCGGCCGCGATGACGACGTTGCGGGCGCGGCGCACCTCCGTGCGCTCGGGGCCGCCGCCGCGCCGGCTCACCACGTCGATGAAGGCGATCTCACCGCCGAGGGTGACCGGCCGCAGGTCGACGACCTCCGAGCCGTACTCCACGAGATGATCGAGGCGGCCCGCAGCCCACTCCAGGTAGTCGTGGAACTCGTGGCGCAACGGGAACATCGTCTTGTGGTTGATGAAGTCCACCAGCCGGTCCTGGCCGTGCAGGTACGACACGAAGCTGAAATCGCTCGCCTGGTTGCGCAGGGTGACAAGGTCCTTCAGGTACGACATCTGCATGGTGGCGCCGTCGAGCAGCATTCCCCGATGCCAGCCGAAGCGTTCCTGGCGTTCCAGGAAGGTGACCCGCAGTGCCGCCGAGGGCGCTACCTGGGCGTTGTGTTCCTCGACGGCGATCGCCAGGGCGAGGTTCGAAGGCCCGAACCCGATCCCGATCATGTCGTGGACACCGAGTTCCGTCAGTTCTCCGGCCCGCTCGTGCAGACGTCCTACCACGGCTGCCCTTCCAGTCATGTGAGACCGCGTCGGCGCTGACCAGAGGTACCTCGTCCGAGGACGCTCAGGCGGAGCACCATGTCATGACTGTTAGTTAAGTTAGCCTTACCTATACTCGGAATAATCGGGTGACGTCAAGGTTGTGCGTCCCTTCGCAGCCCGTTGTGCGCGGCCGGTTGCGCGCACCTTCGCCGCCTGTCGATGCGATTGTCTTCGCTGACTTTGGTTAACCTAACTTATGGCGAATCAAGTACCGATGTCCGGCGGATCGCGACAACGCTGGTCACGTCCGGAGCCGTGATGTACGGAGAGTGCTCATAGTGCGCGCCCGTGTGACACGGACGCGGACGGGCGCGGCCGGGCGAGGCGGACGCTCTCAAGGTCCGCGCTCGTGTGACACCGACCCACGCACCCACACATCCGCCCGGCACCGCGAACCGCCTGAACCGGAGGCGACCGCACACCCGCACACCCGCACATTCGTACACCCGGCCCACGGCTCGGGCGGCACAACGCCGACAATCATGATCTGTCCAGGCGCATCCCCGTCTGGCCTGGGAGGCGGCCCCGCGCGCCACATGCTCACGCCGGCGCGGGCCCCGACCCGTACGCAGGCCCCGATCCGTGATCGTGATGCCACGATCGACCAGCTACCGACCTGCCGGGGCCCGCGTGTCGTACTCTTGGTTGGGTCGTCTCCGGGGGCGTAGCTCAATTGGCAGAGCACTG
>NZ_CEVIVD010000039.1:0-4319 GCF_982290655.1 Protofrankia sp. CiP1_Cm_nod3 | reverse complement strand
AGAAGGAACGTCGCGCAGCCATGGCGGAAGTCGTGAAGCCGCAGCCACGGCAGGCCGGCACCGTCACGGAGCTGTTGGACGCGTCGGGTCACGTTCCGTGGCTCCATCGGCGTGCCGACCGTCGAGGCGAAGACGAGCCCGTTGTTCTGCCACGACTCGCCGGCCTTGTTCCGTTCGTCCGCCTGGCGCTTGCGTTGGCGTTCCAGGGCGTCAACGGCGAGCGCCGGTATCGGCACCGTTCGCCGTGAACCGTGCGTCTTCGGCTCGACGAGCCGCAGTTGCCCGCTGACCCGTTGGGCGGAGCGGCGGACCCACAGCGTCCGGGCGTCGAGGTCGACGTCATCCCAGCGGAGGCCGAGCAGCTCACCGCGGCGCAGTCCCATCGTGAGCGCCAGGACGAACAGCGCTTCGAGCCGATCATCTATAGCCAGGGTCAGGAAACGACGTGCATCACTGGTGGTCAGCGTGTGCTGTTCCCCACCGGCCAGGCTCGGCGGGCGAACAGCTTTCGCGACGTTGCGGCTCACCAGCTCCATCCGTTCCGCGTCGGCGAGCGCGGCCCGCAGCACCGCGTGAATCTTCACGAGGCTTGCCGGCTTCATCTGCTCCCGACGTGCCGCGTGCAGACGCCGGACGTGGGCCGGCCCGAGTTTGTCCAGGCGGATCTTTCCGAGCATCGGGACGATGTGGCCGTCGATCGCGTACCGGTACCGGGCGAGAGTGGACGGTCGTGTTCCATCGTGAGACTTGATCTCGTCCATCCAGTAGTCCATCCATTCGGCGACGGTGCGGGACTTCGCCGTGAGGTCCTGGCCCTGATCGGCCGCCTTGCGCAGTTCACGCACCTTGGCAAGGGCTTCCTTCTCGGTCCCCCCGTAGACGACGCGGCGACGCCGCTTCCCGTCGATCCAGCCCAGATCGACCACACCGACCCACCGACCGTCACTTTCACGCTGGTAAAGGGCGCCTTCGCCATGGCTACGCCGACGGCCCCGGCGATCAGGAGCGTTCCGCGTCCGACGTTTCGAGCTCTGGGCATCAGAGCCGGTCGGTTCGTCGTCGGCTGCTCCGGTCGGATCCTGCCGCTTGCCGGACATGATGAAGATCACTCCTTGCCGAAGAAATGATGCGAAGAACGGGAGAGCGCCGGGAGGTTGCGTCCGGCGGTTCGGTGCTCCCGCTCCTCTGGGGCGGGGGAGGGTCCGTCGGGAGCCCGGCCGCGTCCAGGGCGCTATCGCGTCACTGCGTGATCGGCTTCGCCGACCCTGGACCCGTCCGCACTCCCGACGGGTGTAACGCCCACCAGAGGAACGGGAAAGAAATGGGGGAAGGACCGCGAGTCCTGGTCAGCGGGGCTGAGGCTGCGCGGGAACCGTCCGATACGGGCGGAGGTCAGGCAGCCAGCCGCCGGCCGGACCAGGTCTGTGCGGCGGGGGCGTTGCCGGAAGCGTGCTGTCGGGGATCGCGCGGAACACCAGCACGACGTCGACGTCTCCGAGGGCTTCGACGAACACCGCGTCGGTGGGGATCGCGACCGCGGTCCGGGCGATGTCGAACGGGTCGGCGCCCGGTTTGACGGTTATCTCGTAGTAGCCGTGGCCGGGGGCGTCGAGGCGGACGAAGGGCTGTCCGTCGGAGGGGTCGCGCGGGGGGTTGAGGTCAGGCGGAATGATGGGCACGGGTCGGTACTCCCTTGCTCTCGAAGGGGGTGCTGATCAAGGTCCCGGTGTGGTGTTCCCGCACCCGCCGGGACCGCTTTAGAGATCTTTGTGTCTGTACGACCGGAGGCCCACGGGCCGCATCGCCGCGTGTGCTGTACTGCCGAAACTCGGCTGTCCGGTTCGGCGCGGACCAGTATGTGATCATGCGGCGGCCTCCGTGTCCGAGACTCCGCGGAGCCGGTCGACGTAGGCGACGAGCGCCGCCCGCGGGATCCGCCGCGATCGTCCGATGCGGACGGATTCGATCTGCCCCGCCGCCATCAGTTCGTAGACGGTGGACCGGCCGACACCGAGGACCGCGGCGGCTTCGGCCGCGGTCAGGAGGAGCTTGTTCATACGTCCTCGCCGGAATCGTCGTAAGACTCGGAGATCATGCGGCATCGCGGAGTAGCGGGTCGGTTGCCGACACCGGGTCGGGGTGTCCGCGCGCGGCCCGCGCCGCGTCGAGTTGTGCGCGCCACCGGTGCCGGTCCGCGACCGCCCGCAGCAGCAGGTGTTCCCGGCGGGGGGTGGCCGGGTCACCGGGTCGGAGAAGCTGCCAGACCGCCCGGTCGGCGCCGCCGCCCTGGCCGCCGGTGTCGGTGTGGCCGAGGACCGCGAGTTGTTGCCGAACCCAGACTTTCCGATCTTCTTTGTGGTCGGCGAGGGTCTTGCCCGACCACTTCCGGGAGACGAGCACCCGCCGGCCACCGAAGCCGAGGGTTTCCCGCCGGTGGGCCTTGCCCCGGCACCGGCCCGATACCAGCCCGGCCCGTGGGTTCTTCGGCTGCACGCCGTAAAGCAGCCAGTTTGCGCACGTCGGCGAGCAGGGTTCGTAGCGCAGGGCGTCGGCGAGCCTGTCCACGTGCGTCCGCTGCGCGTCGCTGGTCATCGTGTGGCAGGCGTCCAGGCTCTTGGTCAGGTATTTGGTCAGGTAGCCGATCAGCCGGCCGGTGGTGGCGTTGTTCGCGGTCACCCCGTCCGCGCGGACCTGCACCCCGAACCGGACCACGTGTGCGGGTTCGGCATCGTCGCCGAGCGTGTCGAGTGCGGCATCCCAGGTCGGCAGCGGTGCGCCGGTGTCCGGGTCGGTGTAGCCGCCGGCCCGTTCGTCCCAGACCGGCAGCTGGCCGGGGGTGTAGACCGGCCGGTCACACGCCGGCCACCACACCTGGTGATAGGTCGCCGCCGCCACCTGCCGCAGCAGCACCCGCGGGATCGTCCCGCGCATCGCCGCGTGCAGATGCGGCGCCAGCCGCCGTTGCGGCTCCAAGGCCGCGAAGTACTGGACGTCCCAGCCGACCGCCCGGCGCAGGTTCTGCCAGAACCGGTCCACCAGCTTGGGAAAGTGGATCGCATCCCGGGCCGCCCGCCGGTAGTCGTAGCCGTCCGGGTCCACCGGGGTGCCGTCGCCGTTTACCCGGCCGTAGCTGTCGCAGGTGAGCGTGAGGAACATCGACGGCCGCCACACCGTGCCGTCCGCCGCGGTGAATGTCCGGCCCACGGTGCGCCGGTCGACGGGGAGCCGGGGCAGGTCGGGGGCGTCCTGCCGCCGCCGGGTCGATCGGGTCCGCCGGGGCCGCTCCCGGGCCTCCGGGGCGGTCGTGCCGCGGACGCCGAGGTCGGTCAACGCCGCGTCCACCTGGGAGATCAGGTCGTCGGCTTCGGTGATCTGCTCGACGTTGTGGCTGGTGACGGCGTCGACGCGGACGGCTTCGAGATCGGCGCGGAGCCGGACGAGGGTTTTCGCGTCGTCGGTCGGCGGGTCCGGGTCGGGCAACGGTTCGTCGTCGAGGTGCCAGCCGGCCTTGCACTGCGCCATCCGCAGCTTGCGGGCCCGGTCCGCGCACGGCGGGCACTTGCTCGCCAGCGTGGCCCCGCACGGCACCGGGATGGTTTCCGTCTCGCCGGTGGTCAGGTCGATTCTCCGCATGGCCAGCGGCCGGATGCACACCCCGTTGTCGACCGCGACCGCCTCGAGAATCTGCCGGGCCAGCGGCAGCCGCAGCCGCGCCGCCCGACTCCCCGCCGCCGGGTCCGTACTCGAGACGGGGCCGGTCGGACTGTCCGGATGCGCCGACAGTAGGCCGGCGGGGTCCGTTCCGTGCGTCATGCGGCCCGCTCCTCCTGATCCTGGTCGTCGTGGTCTTGGTCGTGGTCGTCGCCGGTCGGGTCGGGGTCGGGCGGGTGGCCGGGGGGCGGTTCCCGGCAGCCGCACACCCGCCCCCGCCCGGTCGGCGCCCGGCAGCCGGTATCGGCCCGGTGTGCCGCCCACAGGTGCCGGCACCAGGAGCAGACCGGCAGCACGTACACCGGGGCGTAGCCGTCCGGTCCGGTCATGCCGCCCAGCCGTCGACGTCCGGGGTCCAGCCCGTGCCGGGAGCGTCGAGGCCAACGACCTGACCGGCGACCGGTGGCCGGTAGCGGTGCGCCATCCGGCCGATCTCGGCGTCGTCGATCCAGGCGGCCCGCACCCGCACCGGGTCGGCCTGCCCGTCGGCCAGCACATAGCCGACCCCGGGCAGCCCGTCGGGAATCTCCTCCGCCCGTGCCCCGCGATCCCGGGCACCGTCGCCCAGCACGAGATCGACTTGGTCGGGTTCGGTCAACCGCAACGCG
>NZ_CEVIVD010000038.1:31752-40333 GCF_982290655.1 Protofrankia sp. CiP1_Cm_nod3 | reverse complement strand
CGGTGGCGCGGGCGCGGGCGGGGCCGCGGACGACCACGGTGCCGGCCGCGCGGTCGTGGGTGCCGCGCAGGTCCCGGTCCCAGATGAAGGCGGGGATGGCCAGGGCCAGCAGCACGGTGCGGACCGCGCTCCAGAACCATCCCGCCGGGCGGTGGTCACGCACCCGGACGACCCGGATGCCGATCACGCGCATCCCGATGGTCTGCCCGTTGACCGCGACCAGGACGAGCTCCTCCAGCAGGAAGGCAAGATAGACGGCGAGCCCCCGGGCATTGACGGAGTAGTCCAGCCCGAGCAGCACCGGGACGCCGGCCAGCAGGTTGGCGATGACGGCGTCCATCGCGAACGCGGCCAGCCGGGGACCGGCGCCGACCGCCGAGCCGGGGCCGTCCGCCGGCAGGCCGAGGCGGACACCGGGCGGGGTGTCCCGGGGAAGTTGTGGACCTTCCAGCCAGTTTCCGAGTGCGCGTCCCACGGCGTAAGCCTATGCCCGGCCCCGGGCCCGGCGACCGTCCCGAAAATCCAGTCGCACAGAGTAACAATTTCCTGCCGTGTTACAGTCGCGAAACGACTTCGTCATGTTTGCGGAACCATATGGCGTTACGGTCCGCATCTGGGCATGGCGTATCCTTTCTGTCCACACGGCCATGAAGCTCCCTTGGAGGGTGGATGTTCACAAACGCCGAGGACGTACTCCGCTACATCACGGACCAGAACATCGAATTCGTCGACGTTCGTTTCTGCGACCTTCCTGGGATTCTGCAGCACTTCACGATCCCGGTCGAGGTCTTCTCCGCGTCGGTGTTCACCGACGGCCTGATGTTCGACGGGTCCTCGATACGCGGGTTCCAGGCGATCCACGAGTCCGACATGCTGCTGTTGCCGGATCCGACGACGGCCTTCGTCGATCCGTTCCGTGAGCACCGGACGCTCGCGATAACCTTCTTCATCCATGACCCGATCACCCGGGAGGAGTACTCCCGGGACCCGCGCAACACCGCGAAGAAGGCCGAGGCCTACCTGCGGGGCACCGGTTTTGCGGACACCGCCTACTTCGGCCCGGAGGCGGAGTTCTACATATTCGACGACGTACGCTACGACTACAGCCCATACGGCTCCCTGCACGCCGTGGACTCCATCGAGGCGGCCTGGAACACCGCCCGCAAGGAGGAGGGCGGGAACCTCGGCTACAAGCCCCGGTACAAGGGCGGGTATTTCCCGGTCCCGCCGACCGACCACTTCACCGACCTGCGCTCGGAGATGACCCGGACGCTGATCAGGGCCGGGATCACCGTCGAGATGCAGCACCACGAGGTGGGCACCGCCGGGCAGGCGGAGATAGACATCCGTTACGACACCCTGCTGCGGACCGCCGACAACCTGATGCTCTACAAGTACATCATTCGCAATGTCGCGGTCGCCCGTGGCAAGACCGTGACCTTCATGCCGAAGCCGCTCTTCGAGGACAACGGCTCCGGGATGCACGTCCACCAGAGCCTGTGGCAGGGTGACGAGCCGCTGTTCTACAGCGAGAGCGGCTACGGCGGCCTGTCGGAGCTCGCCCGCTTCTACATCGGCGGGCTGCTGCACCACGCGCCGGCGCTGCTGGCGTTCACCAACCCGACCACGAACTCCTACCGGCGGCTGGTGCCGGGTTACGAGGCACCGGTCAACCTGGTCTATTCGGCGCGTAACCGTTCGGCCAGCTGCCGCATACCGCTCAGCGGCGTCTCGCCCAAGGCGAAGCGGATCGAGTTCCGGGTCCCCGACCCGAGCTGCAACCCGTACCTGGCCTTCGCCGCGATGCTGATGGCCGGCCTGGACGGGATTCGTAACAAGATCGAGCCGCCGGACCCAATCGACAAGGACCTCTACGATCTTCCCCCGGACGAGCTGGCGGCCGTGCCGCAGGTGCCCGGATCGCTGGAGAAGGTGCTCGACGCGCTCGAGGAGGACCACGAGTTCCTGACCGACGGGAACGTCTTCACCCCCGACCTGATCGAGACGTGGATCGACTACAAGCGCAAGAACGAGGTCGACGCGATCCGGCTCCGGCCGCATCCGTACGAGTTCCAGCTCTACTACGACATCTGATCCGCTACGGTATCTGATCCGGTACGGCATCTGACGGGCCGGCGCCCCGGTCCCGGAGCGGATCCCGGGCCGGACGCACGATCCCAGAGGCCCGGCGGGACATCCGGCGGCCGGGGCCGGCGGCGGGGACATCCCGCGCGCCTACCCCGCCCGGCCGGTAATTCGGCCGGCCCGCCGCGGGCGGCCGCCACGGCCGGGCCGCCCGGCGGTGGCGGCGGGGAACAAACACGACCGGAACACCGGCGGCGGGACGTTGGCATGGCCGTTCCGTCGCCGGCCGCCCGGGGGGCGAAAACGGCTCCGGAACACCCGGGAAAACACATTGACCGGAAATACATGATTGATCGGGAATTTACCGTGCCGGAACGGCACGGAAACCGTGCCCGGCGAAGATCCGGACGGACCCTCCTGGCACCCGCGGCCCGGGTCGAAACAATCCGCAGGTGCGCGACGAGAAACTCCGCTACGTGCCATGCCAACCACGGGGAGTACGAGTGAGTTACCAGGCCGAGTACATCTGGATCGACGGCACCAGGCCGGAGCCCCTGATGCGGAGCAAAACCCGCATCATTGCCGACGGTAAGGAACCGGACATCTGGGGCTTCGACGGCTCGAGCACGAACCAGGCGCCGGGATCCAACTCGGACTGCGTCCTGCGGCCCGTGTTCACCTGTCCGGATCCCCTGCGCGGCGGGAAAAACGTCCTGGTGCTGTGCGAGGTCGAACTGACCGATTTCACCCCGCACCCGACCAACACCCGCGCGTTCTGCCGCCAGGCCTACGAGAAGTACGCCGACCAGCAGCCGATGTTCGGTATCGAACAGGAATACACCTTTTTCCAGCAGGGCCGGCCGTTGGGCTGGCCCGAGGTGGGCTATCCGGCCCCCCAGGGCCCCTACTACTGCGGTGTCGGCGGCGAGAAGATGGTCGGCCGGGCGATTGTCGAGAAGCACACGCAGGCGTGCCTCGACGCGGGCCTCGCCATCGAGGGCACCAACGCGGAGGTCATGATGGCCCAGTGGGAGTTCCAGATCGGGGTACTCCCGCCGCCTGCCATCGGCGACCATATATGGGTCGGCCGCTGGCTGCTGCACCGGATCGCCGAGGATTTCGACGTCACCGTGTCGTTCGCGGCGAAACCGATTCCCGGCGACTGGAACGGCGCTGGCGCGCACACCAACTTCTCCACCAGGGCCACCATGGAAAGCTGGGACGCCATCGTCACTGTGTGTGAGGCACTGGGCACCCGCGTCCTGGAGCACGTGAAGAACTACGGGGACGGGATCGAGCAGCGGCTGACCGGTCAGCACGAGACCGCCCCGTACGACAGGTTCTCCTGGGGCGCTTCCGACCGCGGCGCGTCGGTCCGCATCCCGTGGGCGGTGGAGAAGGCCAAGAAGGGCTGGATCGAGGACCGCCGGCCCAACGCCAACATGGACCCCTACCTGGTCACCGGCCTGATCGTCGACACCTGCTGCAGCGCGCTGGCGGGCACCAGGCCCAGCCTGGCCATCCCCGGCCAGAAGGAGCCGGCGGACGCGGTCCTCACCGTCTGAGCCGCCACGGCAGACCCACAGCCACGGCAAGTCCCACAGCGGCTCCCATTGCGGGCCCGCTGTGGGCTCACGGGCTCCCCACGGCGGCCCCTGGCGGCCGGCGGCCCCTGGCGGCCCGCGCGCTGGCCAGCTCCGCGGCAGCCGTGGCAGAACCGCGACGGCTACCCGTCCGCTCCGGCCGGGTAGCCGTTGTCCAGTTCGCGGGCGAACACCGCCTCCACCACCGCGCGGGCGTGCGCGCCACCGCGCCGGTAGTCGCCCACCAGCGTCTCGGCCCTGTCCGCCGGACAGCCGAGCGCGCCGGCGACCTGGGCCAGCGCCCGCGGCTGGCGGGGCAGTACGTCACCGGGACGCCCCCGGACCAGCATGATCGCGTTACGGATACGGGACGCCATGGTCCACGCCTGCGTGAGCGCGGCCGCCTCGGCCGGGTCGAGCAGCCCGGCCGCGGCCGCCGCGCGCAGCCCCGCGAGCGTGGACGTCGTGCGCAGCGCGGGCACCCGGTGGGCGTGCCGCAGCTGCAGCACCTGCACGGCCCACTCCACGTCGGCGAGACCGCCCGGCCCGAGCTTGAGGTGCAGGGTGTGGTCCACGCCGGCGGGGATACGCTCCGCCTCCATCCGGCCGCGTAACCGGACGAGCTCGGCGACCACGCCGGGCCGCAGGGCCGGTGGATAACGGATTCCGTCCACCCACGCGCAGAACCGGGCACCGAGGGCGGTATCCCCCGCGACCGGGCGCGCCCGCAGCAGCGCCTGTGCCTCCCAGCCCTGCGACCAGCGGTTGAAGTACGCGGAGTAGCTGGCGAGGGTGCGGGTCATCGCCCCGGCCCGTCCCTCCGGGCGCAGCTGCGCGTCCAGGACGAGCGGCGGGTCGGTGCCGGCCGGCAGGGCCAGCAGCCGTCGCAGCTCGGCCACCACCGACCCCGCCGCGGCGGAAATCTCACTTTCCGTAAGCGAACCACTGCCGCTGTCGTCCGTCGGCTCGTGGACGAACACGACGTCCGCGTCGCTGCCGTAGGACAGCTCCTCGCCGCCGAGCCGGCCCATCGCGATCACCGCGATCCGGGCCGGGAGCGGCCGGCCGGTCTCCTGCTCGAAGCGGCGCTGCGCGACGAACAGGGCCGCCTCGATCGTCGCGGCGGCGGCGTCCGAGAGGGCCTGGCCCACCGCGGCGACGTCGAGCAGCCCGAGCAGGTCCGCGCAGGCCACCCGGACCAGCTCGACCCGGCGTACCGCGCGGGCCCGTCCGACCGCCTGCTCCCGGGCCGGGTTGCGGCGGGCGATCGCGATCAGCGCCCGGACGAGCTGCTCACGGCCGCTGGGCCGCAGGTCGTCGATGGTGCGCAGCAGCCGCACCGACTCCGGGGCGTGCTGCATCAGGTCAGCGACGTAGGTGCTCGCCGCCAGCAGGCGGGCGAGCCGTTCGGCCGCGCCGCCCTCGTCCCGCAGCAGCCGCAGGTACCAGGGGGTGTGCCCGAGCGCCTCGCTGACCCGGCGGTAGGCGAGCAGGCCGGCGTCGGGGTCGGCGGCGTCGGCGAACCAGTGCAGCATCGCCGGCAGCAGGCGGCGCTGGATCGTCGCGGTCCGGCTGACACCGCTGGTCAGCGCCTCGATGTGACGCAGCGCGCGGCCCGTGTCGGCGAAGCCCAGGGCGGCCAGCCGGTCGCGGGCCTCCGCCGGCGTCAGCCGGACCTCCTCCGCGGACAGCCTGGCCACCGCCTCCAGCAGCGGCTGGTAGAACAGCCGCTCGTGCAGCCGGCGGACGAACCGGGCGACCCGGGCGTGCTCGGCCTCCATCCGCTTGGCGGTGGCGAACCCGAGGGAACGGGCCAGCCAGCGCAGCTCGGCCGGGTCCCGGGGCAGGGTGTGCACCCGGAGCAGGCGCTGGAGCTGGAGGCGGTGCTCGGTGCCGCGCAGGAAGCGGTACGCGTCGGCGAGGCCGGCGGCGTCCCGGCGTCCCACATAGCCGCCGCGGGCGAGCGCGTCAAGCGCGGACAGCGTCGAGACGGCACGCAGCGCCGGGTCGGTCCGGCCGTGCACCAGCTGGAGCAGCTGGACGGCGAACTCGACGTCGCGCAGCCCGCCGGGGCCGAGCTTGAGGTCACGGTCGGCCTCCGCCCTGGGCAGGGAGCGTTCCACCCGGCGGCGCATCGCGCGCACGTCGGCGACGAAACCGGGCCGGGACGCCGCCGACCAGACCAGCGGCCGCACCGCGGCGCACAGCCGCTCCCCCACCGCCCGGTCGCCGGCGACCGGGCGGGCCTTCAGCAGCGCCTGGAACTCCCAGGTCCGCGCCCAGCGCCGGTAGTAGGCGTCGTGGCTGGCCAGGGTCCGCACCAGCGGGCCGTCGCGCCCCTCCGGCCGCAGCGCCACGTCGACCTGGAACAGCGCTCCCTCGCTGGTGACCGTCCCGCAGGCCCGGACCATGCCCACCGCCAGGGAGGTCGCCGTGCCCAGCGCGGCGGTCCGCGCGGCGCTGGTGGTGGCCGGCCGGTCGTCGGCGCCGGGCTCGGCCACGAACAGCACGTCGACGTCGCTGACGTAGTTCAGCTCCCGGCCGCCGCACTTGCCCATGCCGACGACCGCCAGGCGCACCGGCGGCGCCGACGGCGACAGCGCCGAGCGCGCGACCGCGAGCGCCGCGTCCAGCGCGGCCGCGGCCAGGTCGGCCAGCTCCGCGGTGGCGTCGTCGAGGGACACCGCGCCGGTCAGGTCGCGTGCCGCCAGGATCATCAGGGACCGGCGGTAGGCGACCCGTAACGCGTCGAGGATGCCGGTGTTGTCACCGGCGGCCCGGGGCAGGGGCGCGTCCGGGTCCGCCCCGACGGCGCGCAGCAGCCGCGCCCGCGTCAGGCCGGCGTCCGGTGGTGTCCGCGTCAGGTCGTCGTCGGCGAGCACCCGCCAGTCGGTGGGATGCCGGACGAGATGGTCGCCGAGGGCGGCGCTCGCCCCGAGCACCGCCACCAGCCGGGTGCGCAGGCCGGGCCGGGTGCCCAGGGCGGCGAGCAGGTCACGCCCGACGCCGGCCGGCGCGGTCTCCACGATCCGTTCGAGCGCCGCGAGCGCGAGATCGGGGTTGGCGGCCCTGGCGAGCTCCGCCAGCAGTGCGCTGTCGTGAAGATCGCCCACACCGGACGACGTGCCGGCACCAGAGGCACCGGGCGGATGTTCGTCGTCGGGGCCGACCAGGCCGAGCCGGCGGACCGTGACGGCGGACCTGTCCACGTTGGTGAAGCCCATCCGGGCCAGCTGCGCCTGCACGGAGCTGCCCCGGGGGTGCGTGCCGCCGAGGTCGCCAGGCATGCGTGCCTCCCCGGTCCGCCGGGTCGCCCCGGTCTGGGAAAGGTCGCCCACCCGTCCATCCTGGCCCCAGACCGCCCCGTCGGCGTCCGCTCAGCGCAGCCAGGACGTCAGGACGGCCCCGAGGACGATGATCGTGCCGAGGCCGGTGGCCAGCGCGCGCCCCGGGCCGCCCCGTCCGGTGGCGACCGCCGCCCGGGCACCCGCGCCGGCCAGCCGCAGCAGCAGGAAGGCGATACCGGCCGCCGGAAGCGCGAGGATGACGGCGCCCAGCGCGTCCACGATCATGACTGTCGGCTCCCCCGCCCCGGCGGCGTGCGCGACGAGCCCGGCCCGCTCCCGCAGCGCACTCACGGACCGGGCGACCACGCTCGGAGCAATCATGATGATGAGGACGAGGTTGGCGGCCAGCAGCGGGGCCACGACCAGCACCCATACCGTGATCGTCCGTTGCGCCCGGCGGGTGAGCGCCGTCACCCGCGGATCCGGGGCCTGGCCGTGACCCCGCTGCCGGCCCTGGACGCGGGCCCGGTCGGAGGCCCGCTCGGAGGCATGGCCTCGGGCACGGATCCGGTCGTGGTGACGACCGCGGCGTCGGTGCCGTCCTCTGCTGGGGGCCCACCGCCGGCAGCGCTCACGCGTCTGGTACAGCCGGCTGGACAGCACCGGCCCGATCCGGGCGAACAGGTCCGGGACCCCGGCGAGATCGCTCAGAATATAGTATCCGTCCAGCCGGACCACCGGTACGAGCTGCCGGAACGCCTCCAGATGGACGAGCAGGACGACGACGGCGAGCGCGTCCGCGCGGCTGACCGCGTAGGCGGCCCCGAGGCCGACGATGGCGATCGCGTTGAAGTACACCCCGCCGAGGTCGGTGCGCAGCCGGCCGGCGCGGTCCAGCCGGTAGGCGTCGGTGACGTCGGTGTAGAAGGCCGGCCACAGCAGATAGATGCCGCATCCGATCACCCCCGGCCGGCCGCCTCCGTAGTGGCAGGCGGCGGCATGGCCGCATTCGTGGAAGATCATGGACGTGAGCGTGCCGCCGAGGACCGCGAGGACGAGCGCCGGACTGGCCAGCACGTGGTGTATCCGTGCGCCGGCACCGTAACCAGCAGCGGAATCGGTACCGGTCGGGGTGAGCAGCGAGGTGAACAGCCAGGCGTCCACGATGGCCAGGGCGGTCAGGACACCGGTTACGACCATCGGCCGGAACAGCGGCGCGAGCAGGCGCGCGAGCGTGCCCACGGCCGGCTCCGGCACGAGTGTGCGGCGGCCGGCGAGCCCCAGCAGCGGGGTCGCCCGGGGAGCCGCGGTGGCCCCGTGACCGTCCGCGATCACTCCGAGGGGGATCAGTTTCGCCGCCAGCAGGTGCTCGACGTCGCCCGCGCTGACCGCGCGTCCGCTGGCCGTCCGTACCCGCTGCGCTATCGCGGGGATGTCCCGGCTGCCGTCCGCGGCGTCGACGATGTGCCGCAGCAGACCGGTGAGTGTGATGACCTGGCCGTCCCGCCGACGGACCAGGAAGACCTGGCCGCGCAGGCCCGACCCGGTGAACTCACCGAGCATCCGCAGCCCCCCGGCGGCGGCCGGGCGCCGGGGCACGGCCACCGCCGGGACGGCGCTGCCTCC
>NZ_CEVIVD010000038.1:27897-31727 GCF_982290655.1 Protofrankia sp. CiP1_Cm_nod3 | reverse complement strand
TGCCGGCCACCGCCGGGGTGTCGGCGGTGGCCGGCCGCGCCGTCATCGGGCCGGCCGTCGGCGGCGCGCGGGAGAAAAGGGTCGCGCCGCCGTCGGCCGGCCGGAAGGCCACTGGTCGGACACCGGCCCGACATCCCGTCAGAACTGGACGAAGAAGGCGCCGCCGACGTAGTCGGCCGCCGTGGCGAACAGACCGCCGAAGAGCCCAGCGGCCCAGCCGAGGTCGGTGTAGTCCCAGACGGCCATCGCCGAACGCTCCGGAAGCAGCTCGGCGTGTTCCGCCGCCAGCTCGGCGGCGTCCAGGCCAGTTGTAGTCGTCATCACGTTTCCCTTTCGGATGTCATCGCCCGCTGAACGGCCGATAATGATCGCACCTGTCCGCACGCCTGTTCCGCCGGGCCTGCGCGTTGTTCCACGGAGCTGTTCCACGGAGCTGTTCCGCGGCTGTTCCAGGTGCCTTTTTCATATGTGATGAACCGCAGGCGACCGCACCCGGTGGACGACGGGCACGGAAGCACGGCCGTATGGCCGACACAGTTCGCCGCATACCTCGGCCAGGTCGTCACAGGCCGCTTTTGCGGTCCATCGGGACTGGACTTTAGAGGCCAGAGCGGCGGAGCGCAAGCAACCGGCCACTTCCAGTCGCCATGGGTCCGAATCCGGATTCAGGTAAATCGTTTCACGCTATTTCTCGACGACTGGCCACCAGTTACCCGATATCACCTTTTCAGCGGACCGGGCGGACCCGCGTGGCAGACCTTCCCGGCCCGGCCACGGGACGGTCACGACCGTCCCCGCCCAGGGCCGGCCAGAGGGACGGAGGCCGGCCAGAGAACAGGGCCTGTCACGGAACAGGGCCGGTCAGAGAACGGGCAGGTACCGGTCGATCTCGAACGGCGTGACCTGGCGGCGGTACTCGGCCCACTCGGCCCGCTTGTTCCGCAGGAAGAACTCGAAGAGGTCGGCGCCGAGCGTGTCGCGCACCAGCTCCGACCGCTCCATGGTCGCGATCGCCTCCTCCAGCGTGCCGGGCAGCGCCGTGATGCCCCGCTCGTTGCGCTGCGGCTCGGTCAGGGTCCACACGTCGTCCGCCGCCGGCGGCGGCAGCTCGTACCCCTCCTGGATGCCCCGCAGGCCCGCGGCGAGTATCAACGCGAACGCCAGATAGGGATTGCAGGCGCTGTCCGGCGACCGGAACTCGATCCGGGTCGCGTTCGGCTTGTTCGGCTTGTGCAACGGTATCCGCACCAGGGCGGAACGGTTGTTGTGCCCCCAGCACACATAGGCGGGCGCCTCCAGCACCTCACCGGCACGCTGGTCGCCGACGATCCGTTTGTAGGAGTTCACCCACTGGTTGGTCACCGCGGTGATCTCGGCCGCGTGAACGAGCAGACCGGCGATGAAAGCCTGCGCGACCTTGGAGAGATGATAGGGGTCGGTCGGGTCGTAGAAAGCGTTCCGGTCACCCTCGAAAAGGCTGAGGTGGGTGTGCATGCCCGACCCGGCCTGGTCGCTGTACGGCTTCGGCATGAACGTCGCGTAGATACCCTGCCGCAGCGCGACCTCCTTCACCACCTGACGAAATGTCATGATATTGTCGGCGATCGTCAGGGCGTCGGCGTATCGCAGGTCGATCTCCTGCTGGCCGGGCGCCACCTCGTGGTGGCTGAACTCGACGGAGATACCCAGCCGCTCGAGCACCCCGATGGCCTGCTGCCGGAAATCATGGCTGATGTCGTTCGGCGTGATGTCGAAATACCCGGAGTCGTCGACCGGCGGCGGCACCGGCGCACCGCGCCGCGGCGGCTGCCGCAACAGGAAGAACTCGATCTCGGGATGGGTGTAGAAGGTGAAACCGGCCTCCGCCGCGGTGGCCAGCGTCCGCCGCAGGACCCAGCGGGAATCCGCCGGGGACGGCGCGCCACCCGGCATGACGAGATCGCAGAACATCCGCGCGGTCACCGGGCTGTCCCCGCGCCAGGGCAGCACCTGGAAGGTCGACGGATCCGGCTTGACGAGCATGTCCGCCTCGTGGACCCGGGCGAAGCCCTCGATGGACGACCCGTCGAACCCGATGCCCTCGGCGAGCGCCCCCTCCAGTTCGGCCGGCGCGATCTCGACGGACTTCAGCACGCCGAGGACGTCGGTGAACCACAACCGGATGAACCGGATGTCGCGTTCCTCGAGGGTTCGCAGAACGAACTCCTGCTGCTTGTCCATGGCAGCCTCCGCGCTGAAGAGGGCTGAACGATGTCGGCTCGCCGTCGCGGGCGGGCAGGTGGTCCAAAGAGCACCGATCGGATAGCTCCCAGCCGACCTTAGCGACTGGCCTGTCCGAACGCCCCGGCACGGCATCCCGACAACCAGACCCGTGACGTATTGTCACAGCCGAGTCCGGATTGGCGGCACCCTGGGCCAAAGATGACGCGATCATTCGGCGGCGGGGTGACAGCGGCGGGCCGCGGCCCGTCACGCCGGTGTGGCCAGCGGGTCAGCCGACGGCCGGTATCCCCGCTGTCGGCTGGCCCGCCGGCAGCTCGGCCGTGTCGGGCCCGGAACGCTGGAGGATCCCGCGCAGGACCGTGTCGACCACCCCGGTGATCCGGGAGCCGCTGACGTCACGCAGGTGCCCGGTGTACTGCCAGTAGGCGACGGAGCCGACCAGCATGTCGATGATCATGTCGATGTCGATGTCGGGGCTCAGTTCCCCCGAGACGATGCCGTCACGCAGCAGAGCGGCCACCCGGTCCCGCACCGGTGCCATGACCCGCCGGCGGTAGGCCTCGAACAGATCGGGATGTTCCTCCTTCTCGGCCAGCAGCCTGGGCAGGATGCGACCGGCCAGCGTCTGGATGCTGTGCTTGCGCACGGTGTTCAGCCAGGCGACGAGATCGTCGCGCAGCGACCCGGTCTGTGCCCCGCCCGAGAGATCCGCAAGGGTGCCCAGTGCCTCGACGACCAGGGCGTCCTTGGTCGGCCACCGCCGGTAGACCGTTGCCTTGCCGACCCCGGCCCGCGCCGCGACCGCCTCCATCGACAGCCCGGCGAACCCGTAGTCGGCGAGCGTGTGCAGGGTCGCGCTGATGATCGCTTCGTCCCGGCGGGTGTCGCGGGGACGCCCCGGCGCGCGCATCGGTGGCCGCGCCGGCTCGGGCCCGCGCCGGTCGACAGGTGGGTGGTGCTGCTCGCCGGCCGCCGATCGCGCCGGCCCGGACGCGCATCCGCCCGGCATCGTCACGACGGACGTCCCGCCCCGGCCCCGGCCCGCGGACGGCCGGCCCGGGTACACCTGGTCGAACCCCATGCCGGAGGCCACCGCACGGGCCGTCCCGCGGGCCGTGACCGGCACGCCCCGGGCCCTATCGAGGGCCGTGCCGGCAACGGTGGCGAGGGCGGCGTCGAGAGCCGTCGGCGGCGCCACGCCGGATACCGCGACAGGCCCGGCATCGGGTCCGGCATCGGGTTCGGCATCGGGTTCGACACAGCGCGCCCGCTCACCCGCGGCCACTGCCGTCCACCTCTGTGGTTCCTGCTGTGCCCCATAGGTCCCGTCCGCCGAAGTTGTGTCCCGACCGTCGGATGGCGCCCCCTACATCCAAGATCGAAGCCTACGGTGAGCCAGGCCACGACGCATCTGTTTCCGCCCCGGTGGCAGCATGGAGGGGACGCCGGGACGCGCCAGCGCCCGGACGGACCAACAGGAGATCGCATGAACAGGACAGCGGAAGTCTGTTCCGCCGCGCCCACCGCCGCGGCCGGGGAAGCGACGACGCTGTACGGCGCGTCGACGGCACCGGGCAGCTCAGCGGGAGGATCAGGATCAGGGCCGG
>NZ_CEVIVD010000038.1:22578-27296 GCF_982290655.1 Protofrankia sp. CiP1_Cm_nod3 | reverse complement strand
CCGGGAGGTCCAGGCAGCGAAGGACCGCGGGGAGAAGTGGGCGATGCTCACCGCCTACGACGCGACCACCGCCCGCATCTTCGACGAGGTGGGCGTGCCGGTGCTGCTCGTCGGCGACTCGGCGGCCAACGTCGTCTACGGCTACGACACCACCGTCCCGGTGACGGTGGAGGAGATGCTGTCGCTGGTACGCGCGGTCGTCCGCGGAACCACCCACGCGATGGTCGTCGCGGACCTGCCCTTCGGCTCCTACCAGAAGTCGGTGGAGCAGGCGATCGACAACGCGGCGCGTTTCCTGAAGGACGGCGGCGCCCAGGCGGTCAAGCTCGAAGGGGGCGCCCGGGTGGTCCCGCAGGTCGCCGCGCTGGTGGCAGCCGGCATCCCGGTCATGGCCCACCTCGGGCTGACCCCGCAGAGCGTGAACGTCCTCGGCGGCTACCGGGTGCAGGGCCGCGGCAACGCCGGTGACGCCCTGCTCGCCGACGCGCTCGCGCTGGAGGCGGCCGGCGCGTTCGCCGTCGTGCTCGAGGTGGTCCCGTCCGATCTCGCCGCCCGGGTGAGCAAGGAGCTGACCATCCCGGTCATCGGTATCGGGGCCGGTCCGGACTGCGACGCGCAGGTCCTGGTCTGGCAGGACATGGCCGGCCTCTCCGACGCGCACGCCCGGTTCGTCAAGCACTACGCCGACCTGCGCTCCATCCTCGCCGACGCGGCGCTGCGCTTCACCGAGGAGGTCCGCGGCGGCACCTTCCCCACCATCGAACACAGCTACCACTGAGCACACCCGACACCGCTGGGCAGGCCGCCACCACCAGGCCCGCCCAGCGGTTGTCGTCAAAGCATCACGCCCACGTCCTTCAGGGCTGATCAGAAGACGTGACGTGGGCGGGTGGTATCCGTTCGTGACAGCCCTATCTCCGGCCCCGGCATGGGCCGGCGGCGACGGCACCGCGGATGTCAGGTGCGGGCGGGGGTGGTGACCGGGTGGGAGAGCTGGGCGTCGAGGACGGCGCGGGCCGATACCAGGGACGGCCCGTACCAGGTCAGGTGGCGGCCGGAGACGCACACCACCGGGGTGTCCCCGAACGCCTCCGGGCCGTCGGCGGGGCTGAACGGGTACGGCTCGTCGGGCAGCACCACCAGGTCGACGGGCGGCACCTCGTCCAGGTGGATCCGGGGATAACGCTGCGGATGGCCGGCGAGCACGTTGTCGACCCCGAGCCGGCGCAGGACGTCACCGGTGAACGTCTCCCGCCCCACCGCCATCCAGGGCCGGCGCCACACCGGGACCAGCGCGCTGCGCCGCGGCCCGCGGTATGGGGCCGCCCAGGTCGCGCGGGCGGCGGCCAGCCAGTCCGGCCGGTCGAGGCGGCAGGCGCCCCGCAGCATCCGCTCGAGGCTGACCAGGGCGGCGTCCACGCTGGCCGGCGCCGTCACCCACACCGGGACGCCGGCCGCCCGGAGCTGGTCGAGATCGACGTCCCGGTTCTCCTCGGCGTTGGCGCAGACCACGTCCGGGGCGAGGGAGAGGATCGTGGCGATGTCCGGGTTCTTCGTCCCGCGCACGCGGGTCACGTCGAGGTCGGCCGGGCGGGAGCACCAGGCCGTCGCCCCGACCAGCAGGCCGGGCGCGGTGTGCGCGATGGCTTCGGTCAGGCTGGGGACGAGTGAGACCACACGGGTCACCCGCCGGGGCACCGCCACCTCGTTACCAAGATCGTCCACTTCGTCACCAAGATCGTCGATGTTACTGAGATCGTCGATGCCGGGATCGTCCCGGCCGCTCGCCGTCACCGTCGCCACCTACCCCGGTCGATTGCCACCTACGCCAGCCGGGCCCGCCAGCCGGGCCGGACGTCCGCGGGGGAACGCCGGACGCCCGTGGGGGAACACTGTGATGAAACATTCGCCACAGAACGCCTGACTCGAGCTGCCACTACCTGCTGCTACCTGCTGCTACAGCTAGCTATTACCGCCAAACGTTACTGAACGTCTGTCACACGTAGCCCCGCGTGGGACTTGTAACGCCTGTTCACCGAGATCAGGTTCGCGGTCAGCCCCTCGACGGAGGCGGCGTTGCGCAGCTTGCCCGCGTAGACCCCGCGGATGCCGGCGATCCGGCCCGCCAGGGCTATGACGGTGTCGGTGGCCTGCCGGTCGTCACCCAGGACAAGAACGTCGGTGTCGATCTCGCTGACCGTCTCGTCCTCCAGCAGCACCGCGCTGACATGGTGGAACGCGGCCACCACAGCGCTCTCCGGCAGCAGTGCCGCAGCCTGCTGGGCCGCGCTGCCCTCGGGCACCGGGAGCACGAACGCGCCGCCCTTGTCGAAGCCGAGCGGGTTGACGCAGTCAATGATGATCTTGCCGGCGAGCTCGGCGCGCAGGCTGGTGAGCAGCTCGCCGTGGCCGTCCCAGGGCACGGCGACGATCACGATGTCGCCGGCGGCGGCGGCGGTGGCGTTGTCCGCGCCGGTGACAGCCCAGCCGGCCGCGCCCAGTTTCGCGGCGGTCTCCCCGGCGCGCTCGGCGGAACGCGAGCCCAGCACGACCCGGTTGCCCGCGATGGCCAGACGGCGCCCGAGCCCGCGGCCCTGTGGTCCCGTGCCACCAAGGATGGAGATCGTCAACAACGAGACGTCAGGTAGATCGCCAGGAGAGCCCATGGGCCACATCCTGCCGCATGACCCGCCCACAGGGCATTCTGATCGCCGGCGGACCGATCAGGCGCATCCGTCGCCGGTCACGGAGGCCGGTGGGCGGCGAAGCGGCCCCGGAACACCGAGAGGCCGGTGTCGCCCGAACCCGCCCTGCCCTCGAACCGGCCCTGACCAGCCCGCTCTGGCCAGCCTGGTCACCCGGCCCGGCCGGGCCACCGCTCCTGATCCTGCCACCCCGAGTACTTCCGACTGGCTCGAAGTGTATCCATACGCCTGGGTTCACCCATGGGTACCCCCGGTCACCCGACCCGGGAGCGAATGCGGGACTATGCCTGAACAACGTGACAGCTACGGGCGTTGATCGTCCTGTAGAACGCCGGCGGACGCCGGGGGGCGGGAGTCTTCTCAACGGACGCGGCCGTACCGATCAGGCAGAGGAGCGGCAGAAGGTGAACGACGGAAACAATTCCGTTCTTACAACACTTCGCGACCATGACATGGCGTTGCGTGACATCCATGGAACGTTGGACAACCCCGGCCGCGCGTCGTTCGAGGACGGGTCGTACCGTTCCATTCCACGAACAGCGGCGAGATCCACAGAACCAGGCGGAAGAGGTCGAGCAATGGCGGACGTATCGGTTCGCTTCGCGATGACGAACGACAGCGAAGTGGTGCTCAACCTGTCGCTGCCGCAGGCACTGCGCCTGATGGAGGCGATCGCGCGCAAGGTCGGCGAGACACTCGCCGAGCGCAGCACGCAGGGCGTCGGAGGCGTCGGAGGGGTGCCCACGCCGGCCCCGTCCAACGGCATGCCGAGCCTGGGGCCGTACACCCCGTCCTGAGCCGCGCGGCCTGCCCGGCGACAGGGCAGGCCGACAGACGCGGGCGGGCGCCCATCCGCTGGTGGCCCCGCCCGCGGCCAGCCCGGCCGTCCTGCCGTGGGCGGGCGGCCACAGGCGAGGCGGCATGAGCCGGGCAGCGTCTCCAGGTGGCGTGCGCAGGTGGCGTGCGCAGGTGGCGGGTGTGCGCCGGGAGCGCGTCAGCTCCGGGCCGGCCGGGCGCTGCCCAGCGCCCGGGGATGCGACGTCGCGTACACCTCGCGCAGCCGGTCCACCGTGACCAGCGTGTAGATCTGGGTGGTGCTCACCGACGCGTGGCCCAGCAGCTCCTGGACGACCCGCACGTCGGCCCCGCCGTCGAGCAGGTGGGTCGCGAAGGAGTGCCGCAGCACGTGCGGTGACACGCCCTCCACGCCGGCCGCCACGGCCGCGGTCCGCAGCACCGTCCAGGCGCTCTGCCGCGACAGCCTGGTCCCCCGCCGGGACAGGAAGACCGCCGGGGACGCCCGCCGGCTCGCCAGCACCGGCCGCGCCCGGACCAGGTAGGCGGCCAGCGCCTCCCCGGCGTACCGGCCGAGCGGGACGACCCGGGCCCGGCCACCCTTGCCGCGCAGCCGCACCGACGCCGCGTCCAGATCCAGGTCGTCGACGTCGAGGCCGACGGCCTCGGAGATGCGCGCGCCCGTCCCGTAGAGCAGTTCCAGCAGCGCGGCCGCCCGCAGCTGCCGGCTCCCCTCGGCGGGATCACCGCCGGGACCGCCGGCGGCGGACGCGGACGCGGCGCGCAGAACGGCCACCACCTGGTCGACGGTGAGCGCCCTGGGCAGCCGGCGCGGCGGGGTCGGCGGGCGCACCGGCCGGGAGACGTCCGAGGTGACCTCGCCCTCCCGCGCGGCGAAGCGGTGCAGCGACCGGACCGAGACGAGCATCCGCGCCACCGACGACGTCGCCAGCGGCGGGTGCTCGCCGGCCCCCTCCCGGAGGGTGGCCGCGAACTCGGCCACCTCGGACTCGTCCACATCGGCCAGCGAACGCACCCCGCGCAGGTGCAGGTGCTCCAGGTAGCGGCGCAGGTCGCGCCGGTAGGCGAGGACCGAGTTGCGCGCGAGCCCGCGCTCGCCCGCCAGATGGTCGAGGAAGCGCTCGACCACGACGGCCGGGTCCCCGGCCACGGGCTCCGGGCCGGCCGGCATGCTCACGCGCGTACCCTGCGCGCACC
>NZ_CEVIVD010000038.1:0-22471 GCF_982290655.1 Protofrankia sp. CiP1_Cm_nod3 | reverse complement strand
GCCGCACCGGCCGTATGGGCCGTATGGGCCGCGGTCAGGCCAGGTGGGCGCCGGTCACCCTCAGAGACAGCATGGTCACCGCCAGGGGCGACAACGGACTCGCCGGCCATCAGCCCATCAACCCATCCCCACGCCCGCGCTCGTCGTCGATGTACGTGGCTCGCCATCGACGTGAGTGTAGGTGCCCGGCGGGCGGCCTCCGCCCATATCGCGCGGATCGCACCCGACCACCTGGGACGACGCGTCTGCCGGGGCGATTTGCCAGCCCCTGTCCGTACGTGTAAAGGGCTGAGGCTATCCTCACATCTGATGCGGACAGACAGTGGACCGCCACGACACGCCCGGTGTCTGCCGGCCCGGTGTCTGCTGGCCGCCATCGTCCTCACGGTGGCGGCCGGCTGTGGCGGCAGTGCGGCCACCACGGGTGCCCCGGCTCCGCCCAGGGCGCAGTCGTTCGGCCCGGCCGGCCAGCCGGACGGGCCGGTCACCGGCGATCCAGGCCCGGCCGGGCCCGTGTCACCGGCGGCGGCCACACTGTCCGGGCCGCCGCCCGCCGACCCGGCCAGGACGGCGCTGGCGACGGTACGGGCGTACTTCACGGAGATCAACACGGCCAGTCGGGAGGGACGGGTGGCGGACGTGAGCCTGACAGCCATGCCGGGATGCCAGACGTGCATGCTCGACGTCGGTGTCACCCGCGGTTTCCACGACCAGGGCGGGCACGCCGACGTGGATCCGCTCGCCGTCGGCCCGGTCGTCATGGATCCGCCCGGGGAGCGGACCGCCACCGCGCGCGCGACCGTGGCGATCAGAGCCGTCCGGCTGCTCGACGCCGCCGGCAACACCGTCCGGACCTATCCCGCCCAGCCGGCCCGCGCCGCCACCGCGACGCTGGTGCTGAGCACGGCGGGCTGGCGCATCCAGAACGTCCTGTACACCACGGGGCCGTCGTGACGCGGGCAGCCCCGTCCCCGCACGCTCACCCGTGCCCCGGCCCGGAGCACCCTGGACATCTGGAACGCCCGGGGCCACCGGAGCGGCTGGGCGGTCCCGGGAGAGTGCTGGCGGTCGTGCTCCTTGTCGTCACGGCGTCCCTGCTCGGGATGCTCCCGCCGGTGGTGTCACCCGCCGCCGCCGCACCGGACGGGCGGACCGGCGGGTCCTGCGCGGCCCTGTGGGGATACTGCGACACCCGCGCCACCGACAGCGGATACACCTACATCTTCGTCGGCGGGCGGCTGCAGCGGACGCCGGCGACCGGCGCGGGCCGGCGGGCGGGCGGCGGCTGCGGGGACTGCGTCGTCCCGCTGAACTACTGCAACATCGGGGCCGAGACCACCGGCTTCGAGGAACTGCTGTGGGTGACCGCCCCGGAGGCGGCCGCTGACACGAACGCGCTGTGCGACCCGCAGCCCGGTGCCGCCCCGACCCTCGCGCAGGTCCAGGCCGCGCTCACCAACTACCTGCGGGAACAGGCGCTGCCCAAGCCCACGCTCGTCGTCGCGCCGAGCGGGCGCAGCTTCGCCAACCTGCCGACGGTGGTGTACACACCGGTCCCGCCGGCCTTCGTCTTCAACGTCGACCAGCCGGTGCTCGCCACGATCACCGCGGTCCCCCACTACCGGTGGGACTTCGGGGACGGCGCGACCGGCCCGGACTCCCCCGGCCGCCCCTTCGACCCGGCGATCTCACCCCGGGAGCATCCCGACGCCTACGTGTCGCACGCCTACCGCCAGCCCGGCACCTACACGATCACACTTACGGTGATCTGGCAGGGGACGTTCGCCGTGCCCGGCGTCGGGCAGGCATTCCCGCTGGACCCGGTGGTCCTCGCCGCGAACGCCCCCGTCGTCGTGAACGAGGCCGGCAGCGTCCTCACCGGCAACGACTGACCCAAGACCGCCTGCCCCGGCCCGCTCCGCCCACCCGCCCGTCCGGCCCGCTGAAGCGCCGGCCGGGCGGATACGGATGGCTATCCAACGGGCACTCCTGGTGCTGGGCGGTCCGGCCAGGGTGCGTCCGCGGCGCGCAGGGCGGCGAACCCGCCGGCGCGGGCCGTCGCCGCCGCCAGGATGCCGATCACAGCCATGGCGTTGGTGATGGTCCCGGACAGCACGTCGGCCACCGCCTCGTCGAGATCCACCCGCCGCGTGCGCAGCTCGGCCTCCTCGTGGACGCCGACGTGCCGCCGCGACGGCGGGATCACCGCCAGCTCGCGGGCGAGAAAGACGCGGTACGCCTCGTCGGTCATCCCGGGCGAGGCCAGGACGTCGACGAGCAGGTCCCAGCGGGCGGCCGTGAGATGGGCCTCCTCGGCGAGCTCGCGGGCGGCGGCGGCCGCCAGCGGCTCCCCGGGGATGTCGAGGATGCCGGCGGGCAGCTCCCACAGAGGCCGGCGGACGGGGTGACGGTACTGGTTGACCATCACCACCCGCCCGGACTCGTCCAACGCGACCACCCCGACCGCGCCGGGGTGCATGATGACGTCACGCTGGGACACCACGCCGTCCGGCATCCGCACGATGTCCCGGCGCAGCCGGATGATCCGCCCGGTGAAGACGACGTCGGACTCCACCACCTCGTAGCGGTGCCCGCTGTCGGAGCGGTAGCTCGCCGCCGCGGACGGCGCGCCAGCCGCGGGCGCACTGTCCACGGACGGAGCGTCCGACCATGCCCCGTCCGGTTCCCGCACGCCGGGCTCCCCCGCACTGCCAGCTCCCGCACTGCCGGCCGTCTCGCTGCCGGCCGTCTCGCTGCCGGCCGTCTCGCTGCCGGCCGTCTCGCTGCCGGTTGTCACGTTGTAGGGGGCCACGACGGCACCAGCTCCTCACAGCACTGCACCTCGGCCGGTATCCCCTGGCCGTCCACCATCTCCTGGGCGTCCACGTCCGCGATGCCGTCGGGCAGCTCGACCGGCAGCACCCCGGTGCGCTGCTCGGCGTGCGTGACCGCCGCCGCGGCCAGCGCGCGGAACAGCGGGTGGGCCCGTGTCGGCCGGGACCGGAACTCTGGATGCGCCTGGGTGCCGACGTAGAACGGATGGACCTCCACCGGCAGTTCGACAACCTCGACGAGCCGTCCGTCCGGCGACGTCCCGGAAATCACCAGCCCGGCGGCGGTGAGCCGGTCGCGGTAGCCGTTGTTGACCTCGTAGCGGTGCCGGTGGCGCTCGTCGACCTCCGCGGCCCCGTACACGCGCCGGGCGACCGTTCCGGGCGCGAGCGCGCACGCGTACAGCCCGAGGCGCATCGTGCCGCCCATGTCCCGTTCCCCGGCGACCACGGCCTGCTGGCCGGCCATCGTGGAGATCACCGGATGCGGCGTGTCCGAGTCGAACTCGGTGGAGTTCGCGTCGGTGAGCCCAGCCATGTTGCGGGCCGCTTCGACGACCATGCACTGCAGGCCCAGACACAGGCCCAGGGCCGGGATCCCGTTCGTCCGCGCGTGCCGGAGCGCTTCGATCTTCCCCTCGATCCCGCGGATGCCGAAGCCGCCGGGCACGAGCACGCCGTCCACCCCGCCCAGCGCGACCGCGGTGGCCTGCGGGGACGAGCAGGTGTCCGCGGGCACCCAGCGGATCTCCACCCGGGCGTCCACCGCGAACCCGCCCGCCCGCAGCGCCTCGGTGACCGACAGGTAGGCGTCGGGCAGGTCGACGTACTTGCCGACGATCGCCACCGTGACCAGCTTGGCCGGGCGGTGGACGCGGCGCAGCAGGGTGTCCCACTCGGTCCAGTCGACGTCCCGGAAGGGCAGGCCCAGGCGGCGGACCGCGTAGGCGTCGAGGCCCTCCCGGTGCAGCACCTTGGGGATGTCGTAGATCGAGGCCGCGTCCGGCGCGCCGACGACGGCCTCGTCGTCCACGTCGCACATCAGGGCGATCTTGTTCTTGAGCGCGGCCGGCAGCGGCCGGTCGGACCGGCAGACCAGCGCGTCCGGCTGCAGGCCGATGCTGCGCAGCGCCGCCACCGAATGCTGCGTGGGCTTGGTCTTCAGCTCCCCGGACGGCGCCAGGTAGGGCACCAGGCTGACGTGGACGGTCAGGACGTTGTCCCGTCCGACCTCGTGCCGTACCTGGCGGATCGCCTCCAGGTAGGGCAGTGACTCGATGTCGCCGACGGTGCCGCCCACCTCGGTGATGACCACGTCCCAGGCATCGGTGGCGAGCCTGCGGATCCGCTCCTTGATCTCGTCGGTGATGTGCGGGACGACCTGCACCGTCTGGCCGAGGTAGCCACCGCGGCGCTCGCGGGCGATCACCTGCGAGTAGACCTGGCCGGTGGTGACGTTGGCGCTGCCGTCGAGGTTGACGTCCAGGAACCGTTCGTAGTGGCCGATGTCGAGGTCGGTCTCGGCGCCGTCGTCGGTGACGAAGACCTCCCCGTGCTGGAACGGGTTCATCGTGCCGGGGTCGACGTTGAGGTAGGGGTCGAGCTTCTGCATGGTGACCCGGAGGCCACGAGCCTTGAGGAGACGACCGAGGCTGGAGGCGGTGAGCCCCTTGCCGAGACTGGAGGCGACCCCTCCGGTCACGAAGATGTGCCTGGTCACGTGCGCCTGCGCCACGCTGGGACCCTTCCGTGGGTTGCGCCGGCCGGACACCCGTACCCGGCCGGTCCACGGGATTTCACGGTAACACCCCCGCCCCGGGTCGGGACACGCCCGAGACAACTGCCGCCCGTCCATCATGATCCAACAGACCCACCACCCCCGGGAGGTGATCACCATCCAGTCGTCGCGTAACCGCACGGTCACGTATCCGGCCCGCCGCGCGTTCGCCGAACGCCCTACCAGACAAAAATCCCACAAGAACACGCGAACACAGCCACCCGCCGCCCCACGCTGTTCCTCGGATTGTTCCTGGGGCTCCGCCAAATCTCACGCGGGCAACAGCTCACAAAAATGTGAAGGACGTGAATGCGCTGCTGTTGTGGCAGCACCGCATTCACATCCTTCGGAGTGTGGCCCCCGGGCGGGCGGCGCGGACGGCCGGGGCGGGACGCGGACGGGGGTTCGGAAAACAGCAGGAAGCCACGCGGACGGCGGGCGGGTGGAAGTCGCTGTCAGAGGACGGAGATGACCTGGTCGTAGTCCAGTCGGGGGTACCGGGAACGGAACGCGTTCTCCCCCGGCCTGCCGATGTTGATTACCGCGAGTGTGCGCAGCGGCCTGTCTGCGAAGAACTCCCGGTCGACGGCGCCGGCGTCGAGCCCGGTCATCGGGCCGGCCGCGAGTCCCGCGGCACGGATGCCCAGAATGAAATAGCCGATCTGGAGGGCGGCGTTGAACCGCGCGCTGTGCTCCCGGAAGGTCGGTTCGGCGAAGATGTCCCTGGCCGTCGTCAGGTGCGGAAAGACCTGCGGCAGATTGTCGTGGAAGTCGACGTCCGCGGCGACGATGGCCGCCAGCGGCGCGGACCGCGTCTTGGCCTGGTTACCCGAGCTGAGATGCGCGACCAGCCGCTCCCTCGCCTCGGGCGAACGGACCAGGAAGATCCGCAGCGGCTGGGAGTTCATGCTGGTCGGCGCCCACTTGACCAGGTCGTAGATGGCACGGATCTGCTCGTCGGACACTGGCTCGTCGCTGAAGGTGTTCGCGGTCTGGGCCGTGTGGAACAACAGATCCGCGGCGGCGGCGTCCAGTGCCAGGGCGGCGCCGGAGGTGGCGCTGGTGGCGGCGTCGGTGACGGTCATGAAAGTCAGGACTCCTGATGGTCGAGGTCGTCACGGGTCCGGCATCCCCAGGCCGCTGGGAACCCGGTCACTGCTCGTGCCGGGCGCCCAGCGGCCTCACAGGACACTACTTGAACGCACAACCACATCCGCGCCATCCCCACGCCGCTGTGACCCTCGCCCCGCGAGCGGTCCGCCACCCCGCGGATGGTCCGCGCGTCGGGTTCGCCCTGCTCCGCGGCGCCTTCATCCCCACGACCGGTTTCCCCACGTTTTCCCGCCCGATGCCCCACCGGACGCCCCTGCCCCGAACGTCCCACTCGCTGCGGCCTCACCCTCGTGGCCGGCGGTGGTGCGCGCCTGGCCCGTAGGCAGAAAACGTCACCATGACAACGAAAACCACCTACGAACGCGGAAGCTGTAGGTGGAAAACGCTGCGATGACGACGGTTTCCACCTACAGCTTCCGCTCTCATGAGCTGTCGGGCCATTCCGCCAGCGCGTCCTGGACGCCATCGATGTCGAGTGGGCCGTGCTCCCGCTCGTACTCTTCGACGATCTCCCGTAGTTGCCGCGCGTGGACCCGGCGCGCGCGAGCCCTGGCAGCTGCGTCAGAGCATCCACGAGGCCCGGTGCGCGCGTCGGCCCGCGGGACGAGGCCTTCCGGGACGGAGCCACCGTGCTTGATCACGCACTCGGTGCGGTGCGGCTCGGCGGCGGGGCCATCTGCCGTACGACCATTGTTGTGGCCATACGACCATTCCGTACGACCATTGTTGCCACCGTGCGTAGCAATCATAAAACCCAGACGTGGTCAGGGGAGGTTGGCCTTGTCGGCGGCGGCGTTGGCGAGCAGTTCCTCGGCGTGGCCGCGGGCGAGCGTGCTCTCCTCGACGCCGGCGAGCATCCGGGAGAGCTCACGGACCCGGCCGGTGTCGTCGAGGGCTGTCACCCCGCTGCGGGTCACCGAGCCGTCGTCGGCCTTGTTGATCACCAGATGGCGGTCGGCGAAGGCCGCCACCTGGGGCAGATGGGTGATGCAGATCACCTGGTGTGTGCGTGCCAGCCGGGCGAGGCGGCGTCCGACCTCGACCGCGGCCCGCCCGCCCACACCGGAGTCGACCTCGTCGAAGACCATCGTCGTGGCGACGTCGCCGGCCGCGAGCACGACCTCGATGGCGAGCATCACTCGGGACAGCTCACCCCCGGACGCCCCCTTGTGCACCGGGCGTGACGGAGCCCCGGGATGCGGTACGAGCCGCAGCTCCACCTCGTCCACCCCGGTGGGGCCGTAGGCGAGCACCTGCCCGGCCACGGGGAGGCCGGCCGGATCGGGACGCTGCGTGACGACCGCCTCGACCTTGGCCCGCGGCATCGCCAGGCCGGCGAGCTCGGCCGCGACCGCCTCGGCGAACTTCTCCGCCGCGTCCCCGCGGGCGGCGGAGATCCGCACGGCGAGCCCGGCGAGCTCGGTGACCAGCCGGTCGCGTTCGGACGCCCACGCGCCGGCCTGGTCGGAGTCGGAGTCGAGCTCGAGCAGGCGGCGCCCGGCCTGGTCGGCCCATTCCAGGGCACCGGCCAGGTCGGTGCCGTGCGCGCGGGCAAGGGACGTCAGCGCCGCCCGGCGGTCCGCGGCGGCGGCGAGCCGGGCCGGGTCGGAGTCGATCCCGGCGGCGTAGGAGGCCAGGTCCGCGGCGACGTCCGCGAGCAGCATCCCGGCCTCCCGCAGACGGTCGGCCAGCTCGGACAGGGCCGGGTCGAGGGACGCCTCCGCCGCGACCACGCGGTGGGCGGTCCCCACCAGGTCGGTGGCGCCCGGCACGCTGTCGCCGGTGGCGGGGTCGGACACCAGCACGGCGTGGGCGCCGCTGGCGGCCTGCGCGAGCGTCTCGGCATGCTCCAGCCGGCGCAGTTCGGCATCGAGCGCGGCGTCCTCGCCGAGGCGGGGATCGACCTTCTCGATCTCGGCGAGCCCGGCCCGCAGCAGCTCGGCCTCGGCGGCACGCTCCCGGGCCCGGCCGGTGATCTCGGCGAGCCGGGCGGAGACGGTGCGCAGCCGGGCGTAGGCGGTGGCGTAGGCGGCCAGCGGCCGGGCGACCGCGTCGCCGGCGAACCGGTCGAGGGCGGCGCGCTGCTCTCCGGCCCGCAGCAGCCGCTGCTGGTCGGACTGGCCGTGGATGGCGATCAGCCCGTCGGTGACCTCGGCGAGGACGCTGGCGGGCACCGCCCGGCCGCCGACGTGCGCGCGGGAACGGCCCTCGGCCGTCAGCGTCCGCCCGAGGAGAAGGCCGTCCTCGTCGCACTCGCCACCGGCGTCGCGGACCCGTTCGGCCACCGGGCCGTCCGGCGGGACGATCATCCGCCCGTCGACGAAGGCCCGTGCCGTGCCGGGGCGCACCAGGCCGGCGTCCGCGCGCCCGCCGGTGAGCAGCCCGAGCCCCTGGACGATCATGGTCTTGCCGGCTCCGGTCTCGCCGCTGACCACGGTCAGGCCGGGCGCCAGCTCGAGCACGGCGTCGTCGATGACCCCGAGCCCGCGGATGCGAACCTCCTCGAGCACAAACGTGACTCTATGGGGTGCGGCGCCCGCGCCGCCGCCCGCCCGGGCGACACACCGCCGGCGCGGGTGGCCGCGCTGCGTTCACCGGCCCCCGCGTCCCCGCCAGCCGGCCACCGGGAGGTCGAACTTCGCGACCAGCCGGTCGGTGAAGGGGCGTGGGCGCACCACGGCGAGCCGCACCGGGCGGCGGCCCCGCACGACCTCGATCCGGGAGAACGCCTCGACGTCCACCGACCGCCGGCCGTCGCAGGACAGCACGGCCGGCGTGGCGGGCAGCACCTCGATCGCGACCGACGACGTCGGGGCCAGCACCAGCGGACGCGCGAACAGGGCGTGGGCGCTGATCGGCGCGACCAGCAGGGCCTCGACACCCGGCCACATCACCGGGCCGCCGACCGAGAACGCGTACGCCGTCGACCCGGTCGGGGTCGAACAGATCATGCCGTCGCACCCCCACCGGGACAGCGGGCGGTTGTCGACCTCGACGACGCACTCGAGCATCCGGGCGCGGTCGACCTTCTCCAGCGACATCTCGTTGAGCGCCCAGCCCTCGTAGACCAGCTCGCCGCGGTGGCGGACCGCCACGTCGACGGTCATCCGCTCCTCGACCTGGTAGTCCTTGCGGACGACATGGTCAACCGTGGACTCCAGCGCGTCCGGCTCGGCCTCGGCGAGGAAACCGACATGGCCGAGGTTGACGCCGAGCAGCGGCGCGTCGGCGGTGCGCGCGAACTCCGCCCCGCGCAGCAGGCTACCGTCCCCGCCGAGCACGAGGACCAGCTCGACCCCGAACGCGGCGGCGTCGTCGGGCGGGACGACGTTGTCGCAGCGCAGGTCGAGCAGTTCGGCCTCGTCCCGCAGGACCCGCGGGGCGACCCCGGCGGCGACGAACTGGTCCAGCACCCGTTGTGCGATCTCCCGGACGACCGAACGGCGCGGGTGGGTGACCACCAGGACTTCCCGGCTCACTGGGCTTTCCGGCTCATCGGCGGCCCTCGTCACGCTCGGTGGACGGCTCGGGATCGAAACCAGGATAGGCGGTGGGGAGAGAATCGGCGGTAGGGACAGCAGCGGTGTCGGGGACAGCAGCGGTGTCAGGGACGGGACCGGAGTGGGGGACGGTGGTGGCGCGACCACCAGCCGGGCCGGCCGCGATCGCGGCGGCGACCGCATCGGTCAGCCGCGGCGGTGGCATGGGCGGGGCGCCCCCGACAAGCCACAGCAGGTACTCCACGTTGCCCGCCGGCCCGGGCAGCGGGCTCGCGACGACGCCACGCACGCCCAGCGACAGTTCGGCCGCGGCATCCGCGACCTGACACACCGCGTGGGCGTGCAGGGCCACGTCGCGCACCACCCCGCCCGGCCCGAGGCCCGCGCGCCCGACCTCGAACTGCGGTTTGACCAGGACGACGAAGTCGGCCGCCGGCCGGGCGCAGGCCCGCAGCGCCGGCAGCACCAGCCGCAGCGAGATGAACGACAGGTCGGCCACGACCACGTCGACCGGCCCGCCGATCGCCTCCGCGGTGAGGAAACGGACGTTGGTGCGCTCGAGGACGGTGACCCTGGGGTCGGTGCGCAGCCGCCAGGCCAGCTGGCCGTACCCGACGTCGACCGCCACGACCTCGGCGGCGTCATGGCGCAGCAACACGTCGGTGAAACCACCGGTGGACGCCCCGGCGTCCAGGCAGCGCCGCCCGGCCACCCGCAGCCGGCCCGCGCCCGCGTCGGCGCCCGCGTCGGTGCCGACGGCCGCACCGCGAGCCTCTTCGGAAACATTGCCGGTCCCTCCGGCCGTGCCGCTGACGCCGCTTCCGGTGGTGCCGCTGGCGCCTCCGGCCGTGCCGCCATCGGCGCTGCCGGTATTTCCGATGCCGCCGGTGGCGCTGCTTCCAGTAGCGCTGCTTCCAGTGGTCCGCTGGCCGGTGGCGTTCCCGCCGAAGGCGGACAGGGCCGCGAGCAGTTTGTGAGCGCCCCGCGACACATAGCCGGGATCGTCACCGGCGACGATCACAATGGGTGTCGTGTCGTCGACGACCGTGGCGGGCTTGGTCGCCGGCCGCCCGGCCACCCGGACCCGTCCCCCCGCGATCGCCTCGCCGGCCTGCTCACGGGAGCGCACCAGGCCGCGCCGGACGAGCTCACGGTCCAGCCGTGCCCGGCGAGCCACGACAGGACGCCTCGCCCCGGTCACGCCGGTGCCCGGCCGGCCGCCGCGGGCGGCGGCCCCGGCCGAGGGCCGCCTGAGCTAGGCCCAGCCGGCCCAGACAGCCCAGACGGCTGCGGCCGAGGCCCGCCCAGGCCAGGTGGGCGCGGCCCCGTGCCCTGTTGGCGAGGTCCCGGCGGCCCGGGCGCCCGTGACGGGGAGACGGCATCCCGGCCCCGCGGATCCGGCCCACCGGCCGGGCCACCGGCGGCCTCCGGCCGCGGTGAGGTGCTGGCGAGCCCGTCCAGGTCCGCCAGCACGCCGTCCAGGAGCCGGTGGACCTCTTCGAAGACAGCGACGTGGGCCGACACCGGCAGCGTCGGCAGCCGCTCCACCCGGGCACGCGCGGCCTGGACGTCGTCCGGGACGTCAACGGTCATACGGTGTCCTCTTCCGTGACGGTGGTGGCAGGGGCGTCGTCCCGCGGCACGCCGCTGTCGTCCCATCCAGCATGTCGGATCCCGTCCACGGTATTGACTGTCGCAGCCGGGTGCATCGCGACCGAAGCGCCTCGGCGCGACGGGCAGTATCGCCGCCACCGACCGGCAGCGGAAGGCAGCCCGCTGCTATCTGTTGACGAGCGACGGCCGGCAGGGCACGGTACGGACCTGGCCGGAGAGAGGAATCGACCGGTATGGCGACCATGCAGCAGTGCGCGACGGCGTTGCACACGCTGGCGGAGCGGCTCAACGAACTCGCCGACGAGCGTCTGCGCAGGCTCGCACCCGACCGCACGATCGTGTGTCGGATTCCTGATCTCGGGGCGAGTTTCTGCGCGGAACTGCGTGACGGCAGCGTCCTCAATATCAGTGAAGGCAACGGCGCGGCTGGGCAGGTGACCGTCACGGTGAACAGCGACGATCTGATCGCCGTTACCGATGGCAGCCTAGAGCTTACATCTGCGTGGAGCAGTGGCCGACTGAAGGTGGACGCCAGCATGTGGGACCTGCTGCGGATGCGTTCCTTCCTGTAGGCCTTCCGGTAGCGGACCGCGCCGATCCAGCGGTCGGCCTTCGCCGACAGGATGCGTTCCTTCCGGCAGGCCTTCCCGCCCTGTAGGCCATCCCGCGGATCATCCGTGGATCGCCGTCCACGATGGATGATCATCGTCTGCGGACGGCCGGTCATGTGCCCGCGGGCGATACCCGCGGCGGCCGGCCCGCCAGGCCATCGCGCGATGCCACCGGGAACGTTCCTGACGGGATCCCGTCAGGCGGGACAACCACGTCTCGGGAGGCAAGCGCGTCAGGCAAGCGCGTCAGGCAAGGTCGGCGCAGCCGGGTGGGCGGCCGCCGGCCAGTTCGCGCACGGGGCCACCCGCGTCCGCCGCCGCCCAGGCGGCCACGCACGCCGCCCGCAGCGCGTCCAGGCCGTCGTCCCACACACCCTCATCCCGCACGTTCTCGTCCCGCACACCCTCGTCCCGCACACCCTCGTCCCGCACGCCCTCGTCCCGCACGCCCTCCCGTGCCCACACGGCGTCCCTGGGCGAAGCGCTGCCCGACGGGCTTTCCCTGCCCCCACGCCCAGGGCTGTCACCGTCGGTGATGCGCACAGCCTCCGACCGGTCGGCGGGCCGGCCCGCCGGACGTACTCTCCGCCAGGTCAGTGTCCCCGCCCGCACCCGGGCCGCCCACCGGCCGCAGAACGCCTCCACCTCGTCCGGCACCCTGTCCGGCACCCTGTCCGGCCACGCCTCGTCCGCCGGGCCGGCGGTAGCCCCGTCACCAGCGGCCGACACCGACAGCCGGGTGCCCGGATGACGTACGAACAGGCCCCGCAGATCGGCCGCGACATAGGTCGGCCGATAGTGCGCCCCGGCGCGCAGGAGCTCGCCCTTGCCGGTCACCCCGGTGAGCACCAGCAGGGACGGCGTGCCCGAACGGACGGCGGAGGCGATGTCGGTGTCGAGCCGGTCGCCGACGATCAGTGGCGAGCGGGCGCCGGCACGGCGGACCGACTCCTCGTGCAGCGCCCGCTCCGGCTTGCCGGCCACCAGAGGGACCGCCCCGGTCGCGGTCCGCAGCATCGCGACCAGTGAGCCGTTGCCGGGCAGCAGGCCGCGTTCGGTTGGTACCGAGGCGTCGGTGTTGCTCGCAACCCACAGCGCGCCCGCCTGGATCGCGAGCGCGGCCTCGGCGAGCCGGGCGTAGCCGATGGCGGGGTCGAAGCCCTGCACCACCGCAGCCGGCCCCTCCCCCGCGGTGGTCACCGGCCGCAGGCCCACGTCCCGCACCGCCTCGCGCAGGCCCTCGCCGCCGGCGACCAGGACGGCCGCCCCGCGGGGCAGGCGTCCGGCGAGCAGCCGCGCCGCCGCCTGCGCGGAGGTGACCACGTCGGCCGGCGCCGCGAGCACCCCGAAGGAACGCAGCCGCTCGGCGACCCGGGCCGGCGTCCGCAGCGCGTTGTTGGTGACGAACACCGTCCGCATCCCGCGTCCACGGGCGGCGGCGATGGCCGGCGCCGCGTGGGGCACCGCCTCGGAGCCGCGGTACACCACCCCGTCGAGGTCCATCAGGGCGGCGTCGTGGACGTCGACGAGCGGGGCCGGCGACGCCGACAGCGGCCCACCCGGCCCACCCCACTCGCCCGTCTCGCTCGGGGCCCCCGGCTCATCCGGGCCGGCCGGCTGGGTGGACAGGCCCAGGCCGTGGGTCACGGCCGTCCCCGCACCGGCCGGTTGAGCGCGGCCCGCACACCCCGCAGCGCCTGCCCGTAGTGCCCGAGGTCCGGACGCATCGCGACGGCGAGCGCCAGATGCTCCACCGCCGCGCGCAGGTCACCGGTGCGGCGAGCCGCCATGCCGAGCCCGAACTGGGCGTAGTCGTCGGTCGGGTCGTGGGCGACGATCCAGGCGAAGCTCTCCCGGGCCGCGCCGTACTGGCCGGCGTCGAACTGGGCCCGGGCCAACGCCTCCCGGACGCTGCGCGAGCCCGGTTCGGCGGCCACGGCATGGGCGAGCAGCTGGACCGCGGCGTTGGCGTTGCCCCGGTCGAGCAGGGCGACACCCCGGGTGTACCAGTCGTAGACCTCACCGCCAGGACTGCCACCGGGGCTGCCACCACCCAGCTGGGTGGCATCGCCGACGCCGGCGGCATCTGCAGTACCGCTGGCGCCGGACCCGCTGGCGCCCGGGACGGTACCGGCCCCCTCGGCGCCGGCCGCGCTGTCACCGCCAGGAGCAGGGGTGCCAGCGGCCGGGGTGTTGGCGGGAACGGGGGTGCCAGGAGCGGGAGGGGTGTCGGGGATGCGCCCCAGGCTCGCGGGCAGCCACTCGTCGCGGGGGCCCCTCCCCTCGCCGGCAACCGGTCCGTCGTGCCCGCCGGACATCCGCGCCTCCCTCGTTGCCTGTCCTGGCTCTGTTTGCCTGTCCTGGCTTTCCCTGCGTTTCCTGCCGTGCCGCGACCCGGTGGCATCCGCGCCCCGGTACCCGTCTGAACCTTCGATGCACCTCCGATATGCCGACGTCGGCACCCACATGGCCAGACGCCGGTGGCCGAGGCCCAGCTCCCAGTGTCGCCGGAAACCACCCCCCGCTCCCACCGATCGCGCCGATCGGTGGAGGTGCGTACCATTTCGTCGCCTCACCGCCCGCCGTCCCTTCCACCGCGGGACGCGCTTCCTCCGCTGCCGGCGGCGCCCGCAGGCGGACCTGGTCGCCGGCCGGGCTCGGCGCCACGGGCTTCCTCCAGTGCCGGCGGCGCCCGCAGGACGTCGCATACCTCGCCGACCGCGCAGCCCACGAGTTTCCTCCGCTGCCGGCGGCGCCCGCAGGGCGTCCGCGCAAGGCAGGGGCCGACGGCACCGGCCGGTGTCGATGGCGTCCACGGCGGCACAGGTTCCTCCGACGCCGGTCGCCGCCCGCCGGTTCCGTGCCCGTCGGCGGGCTGCCAGCCCGGTGCCCGTCCCGGTGCCGGCGGTGCCCGTTCGATGCCAGGCCCGTTCGATGCCGGCGGCGTCGGTGGCGGCTGGACCCATACGATCGCCGCATGGCTGCTCCCGTCCCGGCACCACCCTCACCTGGCGGACTGGTCCTGGCCCCGTTCCGGGCCCTGCGGTATGCCGCGGACGACGGTGCGGAGCTGGCGTCACGGACCGCCCCGCCCTACGACGTGATCGACGCCGCCGGTGTCACCGCGCTGGAGGCACGGCATCCGCACAACGCCGTCCGGCTCATCCTCCCCCGCGACGACGAGGACTCCCCGGGAAGCCGCTACCGGCGGGCCGCGGACACCCTGCGCGCCTGGACCGCCGACGCGGTCCTGCGCCGCGACGAACGCCCGGCGCTGTACGTGTACGAGCAGGCCCAGGACGGGCACGTCCAGCGAGGCCTGGTCGGTGCGGTGGCGCTGGCCGACCCGGACGCGGGGATCATCCTGCCGCACGAGAACACCATGACCGGCCCGGTCACCGACCGGCTGGCCCTGACCGTGGCCACCGGGGCGAACCTCGAGCCGATCTTCCTGTTGTACGAGGGCGGCGGGGCCGCCAGCCGGGTCGTCGCCGAGACGGTGACGAGCACACCGCTCCTGACCACGGCGACCGACGACGGTGTCACCCACCGCATCTGGGCGCTGACCGACCAGGAGCGGCTCGCCGCCGTCGCCGACGATCTGTACGGACGGCGGGCGGTGATCGCCGACGGCCACCACCGGTACGCCACCTACCGCCGTTACCAGGCCGACCGCCACACGGCGGGTCACGGCGGCGGCCCCTGGGACTTCGGCCTGGCCTTCCTGGTGGACGCCCGGGTGTCCGGCCCACGGGTCCATGCGATCCACCGGGTCGTACACGGCCTGGCCCTCAGCGAAGCCGTCCGCCGCGCCGGGACGGTGTTCCAGGTGAAGCCGCTGGACGCTGTCGGCGACCCCGCTGGCACGTATCTGCTCGGTGAGCTGGCCAAGGCCGGCCAGGACGGCCACGCCTTCGTGATCACTGACGGCCGGGCGGCGTTCCTGCTGACGCGCCCGGACCCGGTGCTGCTCGCCGACGCGCTGCCGGCGGACCGCTCCGCCGCCTTCCGCCAGCTCGACGTCACCGTCGCGCATCTCGCGCTGATCACAAAAGTCTGGGGGCTGGCGGACACCGAGGACGTGGTCGGCTACCGGCATGACGCCGCCACCGCGATCGCCACAGCGGCAGCGGCAGCGGCAGCGGCAACAGGGGCAGCGGCAACAGCGGCGGTGCCCGCGCCCGGCGACACCACGGCGGCAGTGGTGGCCGGCGGTGCCGCGGCGTCCGCGTCCAATACGTCCACGGCCGGTGCCGACGTGGCGGCGCCGGACGCCGCGATCGCGCTGCTGTTGAACCCGACCCCGGCCGCGGACGTCGCCGCCGTGGCCGCGGCCGGCGAACGGATGCCGCGCAAGTCGACGCTGTTCACGCCCAAGCCGCGCAGCGGCCTGCTGATCCGCCCGCTGGACGAGTAACCGCACCGGTGCCGTTGACCGAGGCATGAGGCAGCCAGCGGCAGACGACCGGACGGCCGGGAGAGCGCCCCGGCCGTCCGGTTCGAAGGTCCTATCCGGCCCCCGGACCCCGCTCGGGCTCCTGAACGGGAGGAACCGCTTCGTCCTCCGGCGGCTCCGCGGCATCCAGCCCCACGATGTCCGGCTCCGCGGCGCCCAGCCCCACGATGTCCGGCTCCGCGATGTCCAGCCCTGCGGCGCCCAGCCCCACGATGTCCAGCCCCGCGATGTCCGGCCCCAGGATGTCCGGCTCCGCGGCGTCCAGCTCCGTGGCACGGTCCGCGGCGTCGGTCTGCTGGGTGTCGTCGACGGTCGCCGCGGAGGCGAACCAGCGTGCCGCGTCGGCGGGACGGCCCGCGGCCAGCAGCGCCTCCGCGTAGGCGTACCAGAGCCTCGCGCTCCACGGCCGCACGCCGGCGGCAGCCGCCTCGTCCTGCAGCAGCAGAACCGCGGCCTCCGGCTCACCCAGATCACGCCGCGCGCCCGACAGGACGATCAGCAGCTCGGCCCGGGCCTCCTCGTCGAGTTCGGCCGCCCCCGGATCACGGGCGAGCAGCAGGGCGCGCTCGGGACGCCCGAGCCCCCGCTCGGCATCCGCCATCACGGCAAGGTGCCGTGGGGACCCGTCGATGCGGCGTGCCGCACGCAGCTCGGCGAGCGCCGTGGCGAACTCCCCCGCGTGGTAGGCCGCAAGCCCGACCGCCTCCCGGACGACGGCGATCCGGGACGCCAGCCCCGCGGCCGCGCGGGCGTGCGCGAGCGCGAGCGCGGGGTCCTCGTCGAGGTACATGCCCGCGGCCACCAGATGCCGGGCCACCGGTTCGGCCAGGGACGCGCCCAGCCCGCGCAGCTCCCGCGTGACCTCGAAGTCGAGGAGTTCGGCGCGGGCTTCGTCCGGCAGCTCCGGTGCCGCCGGCCGGCCGGGACGCCCAGCTCCCCGGCCGGCGCCCGCGCCACCGCGCGGGGACGCCGGGGAACCCGCCGAGGCATCCGGACGGCGGTGGGCGGCACCGGCCGCGCCACGACGATCCGTCCCGGCTGCCCCGCCAGCGCGTCCCGGCCTGGACCCCGACGGCCCGGGGCCGCTCCGGCGTCCCGCTGGAGCGCCTGATGCCGGCGAGGCGCCCGATGTCCGCCGGTCCGCTCCCGGGGTCTTCCTTCCGGGGTGGTCCTGCCGGTTCCTGTCATGGTCCTGCCGGCCAGCGTCATGCTCGCCGGGCCGGGTGCGGTCGGCGCCTGGTCGGTCGGCGCCCCGCGAGTGGCCGGAATCCCGCGGGCCTGCCGCGGCCTGGTCCGGCCCGGCCGCGCCGGAGCCCCGGGCCGCGGCACCTCGAACGTCATGATCATAACTGCGTTGGTCCCGCGCCCGGGTGTCCCTGACCTCCTGGGATTCCCGCGGGGAGGCGGTGACAGGCCGCGACTCGGTACCAGGCGCCCGCCGGCCATCGCCGGGCCCGTCGCGCCGGTCGGTCAATGGCCGGTTGATCGGTGACCGGTCGGTGCCGCCGGACACGCGAGGTGCCCGGCTGTCATCGCGACGATCGGAGCCGGCCGACGAACGGGCCGACGGATGAGCCGACGGACGGGAGGCTCCCCGCGGCGGTGCCCCGCCCGGCCTGTCAGTGGCCGGGCCGCGAGGGGCCGAACTGTCGGCCGGGCCGCCAACGGTACGGCTACCGGCGTCGTAGCCGCCACCACGGCCCGCTCCCCGGGAGAAGCCCTGCCCCGGGGAGGAGGAGCCCCGCTGCCCCTGGGAGGAGGAACGGTCGTCACGGCGCTGGTCGGGCCGCCCGTACCGGCCCCCACTCGACGGCGTCCGCGAAGACGGTCCGGAATGGCCGGCGCCGGATCCCGTGCCAGGCGTGCGCCCGGCCGAGCCGTGACCGCGCCGCTCGGCATCAGCACGTGACGACCCGCCGGCACGGCCGGCTCCGGACGCCTGTCCGGACTGCCCCGGCCCACGTCGGCCGGAGAAATCACCGGAAGGGCGTGACGGCTGCGCGGCATCCCGCCACTGTGTGGAAGAGCGCTGTGTGAAGGAGCGCCCCCCGGAAGGGCCCGCGGAGGCCTGTCGGGAATTCCGTGGGACGTTCGCTCCCTCGGCTCCCTTCGCCGCCGACCACGGCCGGTCGGAGCGGGAGCCCGCTGGTTGCGATCTGCCTGTCGACGGTCGGGACTGTCGGAATCCATCCGCCCGGTTGCCGTTGGCCCGGCCGTCGTGCCCGCTGCCTGCCCCGCGATCCGGGTGACGGTTTCCTGCCGGCTGCCGTGACTCACCCTGCCGTGCTTCACCGCGTGTACCCGCGGGGCGGGCCGAACGACGGTCGGAATCATCGTGGGGGCGACCCGGCCGGATCCCCGGCCCACCTCGAGCGCTGGCAGCGGACCGCGCGCCCGCAGCCCGCTCGTCCGGGCCGTGCCGGCCCGGACGGCGATCCGGGTCGGCGCCGCGGGCCGCCCGGCCATACCCGCCCGTGCTCCCGTTGCCGCTTCTGTCGCCACGGATCCTGTCACCATGGACGTTCGTCATCGCCTGGTCGCGGGCGGCCTGACCACGGGCCTGCCGATCCTGGCGGACGTACTGGCCTCCGCCGGTGGTACGGCGAGCCTCACGGGCCCCGCGCCACCGCTTCTCCGCGAGGCTTTCCGTCGCGCTGGCCGCTGCCTTCCCCCGGCCGTTCACCGTCCGACGAGCGGTTGCCCGCCCACCGGACCTTCCAGCTCCCACCGTCACGGCCGGGCCCTCCGGATAGCCGCGGCCATCCCGCGGCTGACGGCCGGAACGACCCCCCGTGCCTCCAGTCGTCCGCATCTGGCCGCCTCCCTGCACCGACATCACATCCCCATCATCCACCACCACGCCGACAACCCTTCATCCCGCGGCTCCCGGCGCACACCGCACGGAACATCATCCGGCCGCCTCACGCAGCGGAAGCGGCCCACAGGACGGGCTTCATCCCCCGCCCATGCCGGTTCCCGCCGCGCCGGTACCTCACCGCGGCCGGGGGCGGCACCTCGACCACCAACAGGTTCCCACGGGGGTTCCCGTAGAGGTTTCCCCGCACAGCAAGGAGGGGCCACCCGAAACCGGGCAGCCCCTCCCCACCACAACCAAGTCCGGCAGCGACCTACTCTCCCACGCGGTCACCCACGCAGTACCATCGGCGCAGAAGGGCTTAGCTACCGGGTTCGGAATGGAACCGGGCGTTTCCCCTTCGCTATAACCACCGAAACACTCACCAGAATACAACCGGAAACCGGCCATACCCCCAGAACCACACAGTGGACGCGCAACACCTTCGAGGACAAGCCCTCGGCCTATTAGTACCGGTCAGCTCCATACGTTACCGTACGCCCACCTCCGGCCTATCAACCCGATCATCTACTCGGGGGCCTTACCAGGTTCACCCTGTGGGAGACCTCATCTCGAAGCAGGCTTCCCGCTTAGATGCTTTCAGCGGTTATCCCTCCCGAACGTAGCCAACCAGCCGTGCTCTTGGCAGAACAACTGGCACACCAGAGGTTCGTCCGTCCCGGTCCTCTCGTACTAGGGACAGCCCTTCTCAAGTCTCCTGCGCGCGCGGCGGATAGGGACCGAACTGTCTCACGACGTTCTAAACCCAGCTCGCGTACCGCTTTAATGGGCGAACAGCCCAACCCTTGGGACCTACTCCAGCCCCAGGATGCGACGAGCCGACATCGAGGTGCCAAACCTTGCCGTCGATATGGACTCTTGGGCAAGATCAGCCTGTTATCCCCGGGGTACCTTTTATCCGTTGAGCGACGGCGCTTCCACCAGCCACCGCCGGATCACTAGTCCCTGCTTTCGCACCTGCTCGACATGTCTGTCTCACAGTCAAGCCCCCTTGTGCACTTGCACTCGACACCTGATTGCCAACCAGGCTGAGGGAACCTTTGGGCGCCTCCGTTACTCTTTAGGAGGCAACCGCCCCAGTTAAACTACCCACCTGACACTGTCCCTGATCCGGATCACGGACCGAAGTTAGACACCCAATTCGACCAGAGTGGTATTTCAACAGCGACTCCACCGAAACTGACGTTCCGACTTCACAGTCTCCCACCTATCCTACACAAGCCGAACCGAGCACCAATATCAAGCTATAGTAAAGGTCCCGGGGTCTTTCCGTCCTGCCGCGCGTAACGAGCATCTTTACTCGTAATGCAATTTCGCCGAGTCTGTGGTTGAGACAGTAGGAAAGTCGTTACGCCATTCGTGCAGGTCGGAACTTACCCGACAAGGAATTTCGCTACCTTAGGATGGTTATAGTTACCACCGCCGTTTACTGGCGCTTAAGTTCTGAGCTTCGCACCGAAATGCTAACCCGTCCCCTTAACGTTCCAGCACCGGGCAGGCGTCACTCCGTATACATCGTCTTACGACTTCGCACGGAGCTGTGTTTTTAGTAAACAGTCGCTTTCCCCTGGTCTCTGCGGCCACTATCCGCTTCGGGGGCACAGCCCCTACACGGACAACGGCCCCCCTTCTCCCGAAGTTACGGGGGCATTTTGCCGAGTTCCTTAACCACAGTTCACTCGCTCGCCTTGGTATTCTCTACCTGACCACCTGTGTCGGTTTCGGGTACGGGCGGCCCTGACACTCGCTAGAGGCTTTTCTCGGCAGCATGGGATCATCCACTTCACCACAATCGGCTCGGCATCAGGTCTCAGGCACACAAGACACGGATTTACCTATGCCTCGCCCTACACCCTTGCCCCAGGACAACCACCGCCTGGGTTGGACTACCCTCCTGCGTCACCCCATCGCTTGCCTACTACCAGCCGGGATCCCGCGCTCCCCACCCCCTGCCCGAAAGCAGGACATGGCTCGGACGGTTAGCACGAACCGGGTTCAGCATGGGCGCGTCAGCGCCGGTACGGGAATATCAACCCGTTATCCATCGACTACGCCTGTCGGCCTCGCCTTAGGTCCCGACTTACCCTGGGCGGATCAGCCTGCCCCAGGAACCCTTAGTCATTCGGCGGACGGGATTCTCACCCGTCATGCGCTACTCATGCCTGCATTCTCACTCGTGTAGCATCCACGGCTGGGTCACCCCGCCGCTTCACACGCCACACGACGCTCCCCTACCCATACACACACGTGTGTATGCCGCAGCTTCGGCGGTGCGCTTGAGCCCCGCTACATTGTCGGCGCAGAACCACTTGACCAGTGAGCTATTACGCACTCTTTCAAGGGTGGCTGCTTCTAAGCCAACCTCCTGGTTGTCTCCGCGACTCCACATCCTTTCCCACTTAGCGCACGCTTAGGGGCCTTAGCTGGCGATCTGGGCTGTTTCCCTCTCGACTACGAAGCTTATCCCCCGCAGTCTCACTGCCACGCTTCACTTACCGGCATTCGGAGTTTGGCTGACTTCAGTAAGCTTGTAGGCCCCCTAGGCCATCCAGTGCTCTACCTCCGGCAAGAAACACGTGACGCTGCACCTAAATGCATTTCGGGGAGAACCAGCTATCACCGAGTTTGATTGGCCTTTCACCCCTATCCACAGCTCATCCCCCAGGTTTTCAACCCTGGTGGGTTCGGTCCTCCACACGGTCTTACCCGCGCTTCAACCTGGCCATGGATAGATCACTCGGCTTCGGGTCTTGGACATGCGACTCAAACGCCCTGTTCGGACTCGCTTTCGCTACGGCTCCCCCACAAGGGTTAACCTCGCCACACATCGCAAACTCGCAGGCTCATTCTTCAAAAGGCACGCGGTCACAGGGGCACGCCCCCGCTCCCACGGATTGTAAGCACACGGTTTCAGGTACTATTTCACTCCCCTCCCGGGGTACTTTTCACCTTTCCCTCACGGTACTCGTCCGCTATCGGTCACCAGGGAGTATTTAGGCTTAGCGGGTGGTCCCGCCAGATTCACACGGAATTTCACGGGCTCCGTGCTACTTGGGAAAACGCTCAGGAGACGCCATGCTTTCGCCTACGGGACTCTTACCCTCTACGGCAGCCCATTCGCATGGCCTTCGACTAACACGACGCTTTCTCACTCCTCGACGGATCGGCAGACCCGCCCGAACGCTCCCACAACCCCGACCACGCAACGCCTGCCGGCTCTCACACGCCATCGGTTTAGCCTCATCCGCTTTCGCTCGCCACTACTCACGGAATCACGGTTGTTTTCTCTTCCTGCGGGTAATGAGATGTTTCACTTCCCCGCGTTCCCTCCACGCGCCCTATGTGTTCAGGCGCGGGTGACAGGATTTCAAGCCCTGCCGGGTTTCCCCATTCGGAAATCCTCGGATCATAGCTCGGTTGACAGCTCCCCGAGGCATATCGCAGCCTCCCACGTCCTTCATCGGCTCCTGGTGCCAAGGCATCCACCGTGTGCCCTTACTAACTTGGCCACAAAGATGCTCGCGTCCACTGTGTAGTTCTCAAGATACAGACGGCCCCACCCACCCCGCCACGGCCCACCAGCACCCGGCCGGCAGTCCCACGACAGCAGATGGTCCGCACACGCAGACAACCCCACCAGACACCACCCCCACCAGCAGGTGAGAACCAGCATCCAGCAGAACCGCCCACAAGG
>NZ_CEVIVD010000037.1:37147-42135 GCF_982290655.1 Protofrankia sp. CiP1_Cm_nod3 | reverse complement strand
CTGTCCCCCGCGGACCGGGTGTTCGGCTGGGTCCGCACCGAGGACCGTCCCGGAGCCGGGCCCGACGGCCGGCGCGACCCGGCTGGCGCCTGGCTCGGCGCCGTGCGCATCGGCCCGGTGCGCTGCGACCAGGCGTCGGACGCGCCCGCCGAGAGAAAAAGCCTCCCGCCGCCGGCCGGCGGGCCCGCCGTGGAGCGTTTCCGGGATCCGGGCCTGCCGCTGGCGATTCTCGGCCAGCCCAAACCCGGCCAGGGCCGTTTCTATCTCGGCACCGAACGCAACGGCCATCCCGCGCCGCTGCCGGCCGGGCTGCCCAAGGGGAGCTGGTTCGTCTCCGAGGGCCGAATGCTGCGCGGACGCAAGGTCTACCCGCATCACGCCGGCCTGCCCGACCGCTACTGGCAGGACCCGGCCGCCGACCGCACCCAGAGCCTGGACGGCGGGCGCTACCAGGAATACCGTCGACCGCGAAAGTCTGCGGTACCGGAGAACAATTCACGCGCGAACCCGCTGAACCGCGACGGAACCGCGTTCGCCACCCTCACCGGCGGCGGGGAGAAGGACGAGAACCGCGACGACCAGAACCGGTCGATCGAGGGCTGGGTCCGGCCCGGCACGACGTTCACCTTCAGCGTCGACGTCCGTAACCTCACCGGGGCCGAGCTGGGCGCGCTGCTGTGGCTGCTCGACCTGGGCGCCGGCGAGCCGAGCCGTTTCCACCGGCTGGGCCTGGGCAAACCGCTGGGTTTCGGCAGCGTCCAGCTCACCGTCGACCCGGCCCGCACAGACCTGCGCACCGGCGAGTCGTGGGCCGAGTACTACCGCTCGATCATCCCGGACGAGCCCGTTTCCGACGGTTTCCCGGCCGCGGCCCGAGAAACCGTCGGCGAGTTCCGGCGGGCGGTGGCCGGCGGCGATGACGAGCGGTTCGAGCAGGTCCCGCACATCCGGGCTTTCCTCGCCGCCGCCACCGGAAATCCGCTCACGCCCGTGCACTACCCAAGGGTCCGCCCGAACGGCCTGCGCACCGACGTCCCGGTACCCCCCGACCCCCGCGGCCGCTCGTTCGAATGGTTCGTCCAGAACGAACGCCAGGGCCGCGATGTCCAGGGCGCCCGCGGCGTCAGTCTCCCCGACCTCGGCGCCGCATCCTCTCCCCAGCCTCTCTCCATCTATCCCGGCAAGGATCAGCCCAGCAAGGACCGCTGACGACGGGGACGACAACCACGGCCGCGATCCTTCCCGGCCGCCAGCCGTACCGTGCGCTCCGCACAGTACGGCCCCACCCCACCCGAAGTATCGGCCGATCACGAGATTGAGGGAACAAGTGGCTGTGATAGCAGCCGTTTGCACCCTCAATCCCATGAGCGGAGCGGGATACGACCGGTGGCGCTCCGGCCGCCCGGCGCCGGGGTGTGCGGTCGGGCCCGGCGTGGTCTGCCGGTGACGGGCGGGCGGCGGCAAGGGCGGGATGGCGGCGGCGGTGGTGTCATGGGCTGAGTTGTTACGGGCTGACGGCGCTGTCGCACGCTGACGGCGGTAGCCAGCCGGGGGCGTCCGGCTGGGAGGAGCGCTACCGTCGGTTACTGAAGTCATGTCTTGCGGGGCTGGAGGGAGGGGATGCCGGTGAGTACGGCTGCGGGGCGGTTGGCGGCGTTGGCTGGCATTCCGCTCGTCTCCCGGCACGTGCAAGGCACTTTCGGGCCGGCGACGCTCCGGCTCGCCGGGGCCCGCGCGGTGCTGGACCTCGACGACGGCGGCAGCCCTCCACTGCGCCTGACCTGGACGGACGAACCCTGCCAGGCAACGGATACACCTGGCCGGACGACGGGCAGGCCGGGCCGGACGACGGTGGGCCGCCAGCTCGCGGACCTGCTGCGCACCAGGGGCACGGCCGTGTTCGCCCGGCCCGACCTGCTGCGGCTCGCCCGCCGCAGGAAGATCACCGATCTGCCGATAACGGCACCGGCCGCACCGCGATCCGTGCAGGCAACCACGGTCCGTGACGGCGTCCGCCTTGAGATCACCTCATGGCCGGACCCCGCCGCCGGGACCCGTGTCCCGCGGAACACAGCCCCTGACAGCCATGACCGCGGCCTCCGCCCGGCTGGAACCCGCGTCCCGCGGAACACAGCCCCTGACGATCAGGCCTCTGAGCCCCAGCAGGCTGGGGCCCGCGTTCCGCGGAACACAGCTCCCACGGCATCGACAGTCCCCGGCGCTGGGCACGAAACCGAGCACGGGCCCCGAACAGCCCCGACGGTTCCAGCTCCGACGGTTCCAGGTGGCGCGCCGGCAGCCCCGCTGTCGGCAGCGGGAACGTCTACGGCCCACGATCCGGATCGTGACGCTCGGGATGCCCACACGACCGGCTTCGGGGCATGGGCCGGGACACGGGCCGTCGTGCTGTCCACGGCACAGGCACGTGACCTCGCGGACCTGCTGGAGGCATGGGCCGCCCTGCCGCCCGGCTGACGGCCGGGTCCAGGTCCGGGTATGTGACGGCCAGGTATGTGACGGCGCCGGCTGTGCTGTTTCTCGGCATCACGCCACCCCGTAGCCGTCAATGCCACGCAGCAGGACGTCGACCCAACAGACACCGGCCCCGGCGACGAGGCGCGTGAAGCGGCCGACTTCGGCTTCGGCCTCCTCCTCGCCCAGCCGCAGATGCCGTCGGAAGGCCGCGACAACGTCGGCCTTCTTGCCGTACGCGGCATCGACAATCACCTTTAACAACCGAACTGTGACGGCATTGAGTACCGGTTCACGAATGACACCGGCCTCACGCGCGGCACCAGGCTCACGAGTGGCACCAGGCTCACGAGTGGCGTCGGAACCCGGGGCGGGAGGAGCCGCGTCAGGTCCCGCCCCGGGCATCCGCGCATCCGGACGGCTCTTCGGCCACGCCCCTGGCCGGCCGCTTTTCGGGTGGGTCTTCGGCTGGCTCTTCGGCGCGGTTCTCGAAGGGACCGCCTTCGGCCGCGGCCCCGGATTCTCCCGCCGGCCATAGCCATCGCCATGCGTGTCGGGATGCGTGTCGCCATGCGTGTCGGGGTGCGTGTCGCGCACCCGCCCGTCATCGCTGGGACGAACAGGCGGCAGGAGTTCGGCGATGATCGCCTTTCGTGCGGTGTCGGCGTCCGCCTCGGCCGCGCAGGAATCCTCGACGGACGGCACATGATCGCCGATACATTCGTCCGGGCCGGTCTCATCCGGAACCCCGCCGGGCCGTCCGGCGAGCGGACCGGCAACGGCCCGCGCGTAGAAGTCGGGGTTGCACCGGCGCAGCAGCGCGAGCGAGCGCCGCAGCCGCTCGTCGGTCTCCCGCTCGCTGAGACCGAACCTGAGCTGCATTTTCGGCAGCGAGAACGGGTCGGTGATCTCGTCCCGGAGACCAAGCAGGAAATGGATGAGAATGTTCTGGCCGACGGGGTCGGCGCGCAGCGGCGCGGCCCATTCAGCGGTGCTGATCGCTACTTCCGGACGGGTCGGCAGGCCGCGTTCGGCGGCCGATTCCCGGCGCACGGTCGGCACGATCCGCCCGGCCGTGGGGAAGTGGACGAGCTGCGCCCACACCGCCCGCAGCCAGCCCGGCGGCTCCGGCGAGATTCCCCCGGGGAAGGCGGGGTGGCACAGCATGGCGCCGTGAACGGCGGCCTCCTGCCATTCGGCCTCGGGCGTCACAAGATGGTCACGGACGACGATCAGCTCACGAACTTCCTGACCGGCATTCGAGCCGCCGGCGATCGTCGGTACGTCGCCCATGAGAGCGGCACGTATCCGGCCGAAACCGTCCATGAGCCGAGGCGTCCACTGGTCCATGCAACGCTGGCAGAGCGGGCCGGGTATCGGGTGGGCGGCGTCGAACATGGGTGGCCGGTCGGGACGGCAGGCGCACGTCCCCGGCTTGGCCCGGTGGACATCGCGGACGATCACCGCCCACAGCGCCGGGCCCACCAGCTCGCGGAAGGCCGCGAATGCGTTGTTGTCGTCCTCGTCCGCGATGTCGGCGAGTGTCAGGGCAGCCATCGGTCCTCCTGTGTTGGGCACGCTGAACCACGGGTGGTGATCCGGCAACAAAGCGACGCCACGAAGACGCCACAGCACTCGGATGCTCCGAGTGCTTCACAGGGGACCGGGACCGCGAAGATCCTGGTCATCGACCACACGCCGCGCGTAGTGGCCGGTCGGCAACGTACTGGGGCTCGTCAGCCCCTGTCAACACCCACCCATTCCGGACGGGACGCCCCGGCCGCCGGCCCCATGGGCCCTCGCCGTCCGGCCCAGCGCCATCGGGTTCGGCGCCGCCCAGCGCCAAGCCCCCACATCCGATCGTCACCCGAGCTCCCTCCGCACGTCAGAGCCACAAGCGAACACGGGAAGCGCACGATTGTGCCGCTTTCGGCTCTGCCCCCGACCGCCCTCCTGCTGGAGAACAGGTCAGATTAGGGCATGCCCCGTCACGCCCCGCGGCAGGGTGCCCACGACACTCCCAGTCAATCCCCTGCGCACCATCGCAAACACAAAGAGCAACGAATCGGGCCATTTTCACGATCACCGAGGACGCGCGGACGCTCTCCTCTGAGAGCCGTAGGCAGAAACCGCCGCGGTGACAACAGCCACCACCTACGCCCCCGGACCCCGTAGGTGGAAACCGTCACGATAACAACCGGAATCACCCATATCTTCCGCAGTTCCGCAATCGCCCTCCGGCCGCCGGGCCGGCTTCCGCCCGACACGGAGATCCGGCCCCATGGACCGAAAGCACCGGAACGCGGAAGTCCGGATTCTGTTTCAAGCCGATGCGGAAAGCCGGTGCTCTACAGCCCAAGGTGCACGGCGCATTCCAGATGCTGAACTAGTTTCAATCCGATGCGGAAGGCCGGGGCGCTGCGACAGTACCACCGGTCCCGGGGGTGCTGACCCGCGCTTCCCACCGCTCCGTCGTCCGTCAGGGATGGGTGGGTCGTGTCGATGCGGTACGGGCG
>NZ_CEVIVD010000037.1:29274-36224 GCF_982290655.1 Protofrankia sp. CiP1_Cm_nod3 | reverse complement strand
GATGCGGTACGGGCGGGGTGGGGACGTTGGCGGGGCCCGGGATGGTGTGGCCGCTCCGGCGGCCTACCGTGAGATTCGGGTCGGGTCCTGGGCTGTGGCACGGGCAGGCCGTGGCAGGCCGGGACGCCGAGGATTGGAGAGGTGAGCTGTGCCTGCTCGCGTTGTCGTGTCCGTCAGGCCGGTGTCCCCGGGGGCGTTGCCGCCACCGTACACGGGGCCGGCGGTCAACGCCGCCGTGCTCGCGGCCGTCCGCGAGGAGTTGTCGCCCGAAGCCAGCGCGTACCTGCACGACGGGCCGCCGCCGCGGCCGTTCGCGATCACCCCGCTCCTCGACGAGCACCAGCGCGCCCCCGGCCGGTCGTCGGCCAGGGTCCGTTTCGAGGTCGGAATCCTGCTCGACGAGATCACCAGCTCGATGCTCGCCGCTCTCCGCAACCGCGACCGGTGGCGTTTCGGCTCCACCGACTACGTGACCGAAGCGGTCGAACTCGCCGGGGGCGAGCCGTACCCGGATCTGCTCGCCGCCGCTCCCCCGGCGACGTCCTGGGCGTTCGGACTGGTCACGCCGGTCAGTTTCGCCACCGGACGCGATGACGGCGTGCGCCGCCAGCGCATCCTGCCCGATCCCGAGCGTGTGTTCGGCACGCTGGCCTACCGGTGGCGGGCCTGGGCGCGGGATCTCGCGCCGTTACCCTCCGACATCGATGCCACGATCAACGGCCATCTGGAGCTCGTCGAGACGACCCTTTCCAGCGCCGAGTACGTCGTCAAGATCGGGGCGCCGAAACGCCGCGGCTGCGTCGGGTTCGTCCGCTACCAGCTTGCCGCGCCCGCGGACGTCCCGCCGCGGACGCGCGCCGCCCTCAACGCCCTGGCCCGTTTCGCCTGCTACGCGGGCATCGGCGACCGTACCCCCAGCGGCATGGGCTACGTCGTCGCCGACCCGGACGGCCAGCACCGCATCCGGCGCCCGGAGCGCGTCAGGCGTACGGACGGCGCGCCGTCCCGCGCGCCCGCGTGACCGCACCGGCCCGGGGCGGGGCCCCGCCCCGGGTGGTTGCGGCGGTCGAGCTGGGAAATGCTGCAAGATACAGGTGAGAAGGGAGCGACCGTATGACCGACACGAAGACAGCCTGGGACGACGTGGCAAACAGTCTCACCACGCTGGGGCAACGGGTGAAGGCGCACTTCGACGACGTCGTCGGCGAGCGTCCGTTCGACCGCAGGGGAGTCGACGAGGCGCTCGCCGAGCTCCGCGCGACCCTGGACCGGGCCTACTCCGCGGCCGGCCAGGCTGCGAAGGACCCGACGGTCCGTGAAAGCGCATCGAAGATCGGCTCATCGTTCGTGGACGCACTGTCCAGCACCTTGATCGACCTGGGCCAGCGCCTGAAGAAGCTCCGCCAGTAGCGGAACCTGATCCAGGCGAGTTTGTCGTTGTGCACGCTTTCCGGTCCCGCGGGCGTACACAACGGCAAACTCGCGGCGATCTTCCGCGGCCGGCGGGCGGCCCGGATGGTAAAGGGTGAGACCTGCGGGTAGCGTGCTTCGCCATGGATCCGGTACGGGTATTTCTTCTGGATGATCACGAGATCGTCCGGCGTGGCATCCGGGAGGTACTGGAAGATACCGGGGAGATCCGGGTCGTCGGCGAGGCGTCGAGCGCGACCGAGGCGCTGCGCCGCATACCCGCGTCCAACCCGCAGGTCGCGCTGTTGGACGCGCGGCTGGAGGACGGCAGCGGTATCGACGTGTGCCGGGACATCCGCTCCGCGCACCCGGAGATCGGCTGCCTGATCCTGACGTCGTACGACGACGACGACGCCCTGTTCGCCTCGATCATGGCGGGCGCGGCCGGCTATCTGCTCAAGCAGATCAAAGGCACGGATCTCGTCGGCGCGATCCACACCATCGCCTCGGGACGTTCCCTGCTGGACCCGGCCGTCACGCAGAAAGTGCTGGCCCGGCTGCGGGAGGGCCCGGCCGAGGACGGCAGGCTGGTGACTCTCAGCGACCGGGAACGGGAGATCCTGCTGCTGATCGCCGAGGGGCTGACCAACCGGCAGATCGCCTCCCGGGTCCACCTGTCCGACAAGACCGTGAAGAACTACGTGTCCGCGATTCTCGACAAGCTCGAGCTGACCAGCCGCACCCAGGCGGCGGTTTACGCCACGAAACTCCAGGGGCAGCAGAAAGAGCAGCAACAGGCCGTCCAGAAAAAAGCCGCCCAGAAGTAGGCCCGCCGGGCAGCGCGGAACACGGACGGGCCGCGTACGCGGGCGGCGGCCCAGTCCCAGTCCCAGGCCCAGTCCCAGGCCCAGTCCCGCCGGCCCGGATCGCGTTTCAGATCACGTTCACGCGGCGTTGGACGGCCAGGAGCGCCTCACTGATCGGCACCGCGGTCTGGATGACGCTGGCGGTTGGCCACGGTTGCGCGCGGGCCGCCATCGCCTGGTGGACGGCGAGGGTGGCGTCGGAGGGGTCCTCCCCGGCGGCGGCCCGGCGGGCGATCCGCGCGGCAGCCACCTCCGGGGAGGTGACGCAGCGCAGCTCGACGAGTTCGCTGCTGGTCTGCTCGGCGAGGCTGGCGGCGGCGGCCCGATGCCCGGCCGTGGACCACGACGCGTCGAGCACCACGTTCTCCCCCCGTTCCAGGGCGTGGCCGGCCCGGCGCAGCAGCTCGGTGTAGGTGGCGTCGGTCGCCTGGGCGTCGTAGGGCCCCTCGAACAGGCTGGCGGGCACGTGCTCGCCGGCGGGCAGGCCGGCCAGTTCCTTGCGGACGATGTCGGAGCGCAGCAGCACCCAGCCGTCCTCGGCGTCGGCGAGCTTCCCGGCCAGGGTGGACTTGCCGGTGCCGGGCAGGCCGCCGATGAGGACGAGCCGGACCCGGCCGCGCCGCAGGTGCGACAGCGCGATCCTGGCGAGCCGGCGCGCCTGCCGGGCGGCCTCCGGCACGCCCTGGCTGGCCCGGATGCAGGAGACCTTGGCCCGCACCAGCGCCCGGTAGGCGATGTAGAGATGCCGCAGCGACGGCGGGTGCGTCTCTCCGGCGAACTCCCCGTACCAGGCCAGGAACTTCTCGGCGGCGTCGGCGGCGCCGAGGCGCTCCAGGTCCATGGCGAGGAAGGCGACGTCGCCGAGCACGTCCCCGAGCCGCAGCCGGCGGTCGAACTCGATGCAGTCGAGCACCCGCGGGCCGTCGTCGAGGCAGTAGATGTCGTCCGCGAGCAGGTCGCCGTGCCCGTCCCGGATCCATCCGGCGCGCTGCCGGCCGGCCAGCAGCGCCGCCCGGCCGGCAAGGTAGCGGGGGGCGAGCCGGCCGATCTCGTCGATGACACTCGCGTCGATCAGCATCCCGCTGAACGGCGCGATCCCGGTGAGGCTCTCCCGCCACAGCCCCTCGAGGGTGGCTGGGCTGCCCACCTCGGCGATCTCGGCGGAGGTCGGGCAGCGCTGGTGGAAGGCGGCGAGCAGCCGGGCGAGCGCGCGTAGCTGCCCGTCCACCCGCCGTCCCATGGCGATCATGCTGGACAGGCGCCGGTTCGCGGGCATCCGCCGCATCACGACCATGTGGTCCACCAGTGTGCCGGCGCTGTCGCGGATGTCCGCCACGCCGAGATAGACGTCGGGGGCGAGGCGGCGGTTGAGCTCGACCTCGGCCCGGCAGGCCGCCTCCCTCGCCTGTCGGGTACGGAAGTCGAGGAAGCCCAGGTCCAGCGGCTTCTTCACCTTGTAGACGCGGTCGCCGGAGAAGTACAGCGTCGCGCTGTGCGTCTCGATCGTCTCCAGGTCGGCCAGCTGCGCCATGGTCAGCCGCGGGCCGGTGAAGCGGATGTCGGTGAACCGCGGGCTGTCGAACTCGGGGCGTCCGACCTGGAGATACATGTACGGACGCGCGTGCGGGCCCGTACGCTCCGGCACTGTCGTCCGGCCATCGACGGTCATGACACCTCCAACGTCAGAACATGTGGCGGCGGCAGGCGCGATAGTGATCATCCGAGTCGGCCGGACCAGCCGACCGGCACCGGCCCCGGGCACGCCGCCGCCGCCCGATGTCCATCCTGAGCTGGGAAGAAGGTCGAAACGACCGTCGGAAGTTTCTTCGGGGACGGGCCGTTCGGACCCCGCCACCCGGACCTCCGGCCCACGGCTCCCTCCGGATGGCGCTTCCCCGGACGGACGAAGCGTCCCAGGCGGCTCACGCATCCCGCACGGTCCAGCATCATACGAGCATGATTGATGACGTTGAGTAAGATCAGCCGGCCTGACCGGCTGTGGTGGGAACTGTGGGTGACTCAGGTCAGGGGTACGGACCAGCGCAGGTGGGTACCGCCTTCGGGCCCCGCGGAGAGGTCGAAGGTACCGCCCAGATCTTCGGCTCGGCTGCGCAGGTTCGCAAGCCCGCTACGACGCTCCGTGCTCCCGATGCCCACACCATTGTCGATCACGTCCACGTCGAGCCGGCCCCCGGCGGCCCGTACGACGACCTCGACGCTGCTGGCCCGGGCGTGCCGGGCCGCGTTCGACAGGCCCTCCCGCACCACGGCGAGCAGATGATCGCCGGCCGCCGCGTCCACCATCGTGTCCAGCGGGCCTTCGAACCGCAGGTACGGCGCGAAGCCGAAGGCGTCGCTCACCGCGTCGACGACGGAGGAGACCCGCGCCCGCAGGCCGGAACCGGCCGTCGCCCGCCGGCCCCGCAGCTCGAAGACGGTCGAGCGGATCTCACGGATCGTCACGTCCAGGTCTTCCACGTACGTGGCCATCCGGCGGGCCGGCCCTGGCCGCTCCTCGGCGGCGGCCAGCCCCTGCATGCCGAGCGCGACGGCATACAACCGCTGCATGACGTGGTCGTGCAGGTCACGAGCGATCCGGTCCCGGTCCTCCAGGACGACGATCCGCTCCCTGGCAGCCCGCGCCTGGGTGATCTCGAGGGCTGTCGCCACATGCCCGGCGAACGCCGCCGCCATATCGAGATCACTGTCCGTGAACGGTGTGGCCCCGTGCCGCCGGCCGAGCACCACCGCCCCGTTGGCCACCTGGGAGCCGGCCAACGGGACGATCATCAGCGGGCCGATCCCCTGCGCGTAGGGATCGTTGCCACTGGCCTCGGCCGCGGCGTCCGAGACGAGCAGCGGCGCGCACATCCGCACCGCCTTGCCCCCCAGCGAGTCGTCCATAGGGATCAAGGTGCTCTGCAGCACACCGGCATCGTCACCGTCGGCAACCTCAACGGTCAGGTGCGACGAGGACTCCCCGCTGAGGAGGATCGCGGCCACGTCCGCGCCGGCGAGCTCCCGGGCCCGGCTGACAATCATGTTCAGTGGCCGCTCGCCGTCACCGAGTACGTGGCGGGTGATGTCCGCCGAGGCCTGCAACCACCGCTGGCGACGTTGCGCCTGATCGAACAGCCGGGCGTTGTCGATGGCGATCCCGGCGCTTGCGGCCAGCGCCAGGACGAGTTCCTCGTCCTCGGCCGTGAACGTCCGGCCATTGCGCTTCTCCGTGAGATAGAGGTTGCCGAAAACCTCGCTGCGGACCCTGATCGGAACACCGAGGAAGGTCCGCATGGGCGGATGGTTCGCCGGGAAGCCGACGGCCCGGGAATTCGTCGCGATGTCGTCCAGGCGGAGCGGCTGTGGCTGCGCGGTGAGCAGGCCCAGCACCCCCTGCCCCCGCGGCAGCTGCCCGATCTTCTCAACCAGTGACGGCTCCATGCCGACATGGATGAACTGCTCGAGATGTCCTTCTCTGGCGATCACCCCGAGGGCGCAGTACCGGGCGTCGACCAGCTGGCAGGCCTCCTCCACGATGCGGCGCAGCACCACCTCCAGGCTGAGGTCGGCGATGACCGTCCGGGTGGCCCGCAGCAGGCCGCGCAGCCTGCTCTGCGTCTCGATGACGTCCTGCGCCCGGTCGACGAGCTGGGTGAGCAGCTCATCGAGCTCGAGGCGGGCAGCTGCCGGGAAGGCCAGCTCTCTCACCGACTCCGCGGACGGGTCACTCGGCAGGGACGCGGATGTGCCGGAATCCAGCGTGCCCGTGGAGATCTTCCCCGTCTCCTGGTCGTCCATACCTCAGACAGACTAACGGACGTACGCCAACACCGACGAGCCCCCCGGAGTGATCGATCCACGAATTCCGCGTCCCCGCGCGGGCGCCCTGCGCCTCTGTATTCCTTGCGGAGCGGCACCGGCGGTGCCCGCCTCCCGGATATTCGCACCGAACTGGCCGGACGCGTCGAATACCCGTTTTGTTATGATGTGACCAGCCGCCAGGAACCAGCCGGTGCCCCGGCGGGCAAGCCGGTGACATGCCCATGCGCTCCGTTCGGGCCAGGCCGGAGAACTGGTGGGAGAACTGACGGAGAACCGGCACGAGGCTGCCCCCCGGGCCATCTGCCCGGACGCGGCGGTGACATTTTTCGGCATGGCGGTGACGGCGTTTTCCACCGGATAGACAGCCCCGTCCAGGCGCTGTGCCGGAGCGGTAATGACATCGGCCGCGTCACGGCCCACCGCGACCGCGATCTGGTCGTCCGCCACGCTGCCGCGAGAATGCCGCGCGACAACCGTGAAGAGGTCGTTCACGAGGGCGCCGGGATCTCTGCCGGGGATGCGTGCCAGCTCGTCGGCCAGCCGCCGGAAACCGAACTGGTTCCCGGCCGGGTCGCGCGCCTCGGTAATGCCGTCGCTGTAGGCGCACAGCACGTCCCCCGCAGCCAGGCGGGCCCGCTCTGTCCGCCACGTGCCACTCCCGCCGCCGCTGCCGGCGGGCAGGATGGTGGCGACGAGAGGCCCTGTCGGCGCCAGCGCCACGAGCCCCGCCCTTCCCGCTCCGTTTTTTCCATCCCCTCTTTTTCCATCCCCTCCCGCGCCCAAGCCGTCTCCGGCGGTCAGGGCCTCCCCTTCCGTACCCGGGTCCAGATCATCCGGGTCCAGATCATCCGG
>NZ_CEVIVD010000037.1:11812-29203 GCF_982290655.1 Protofrankia sp. CiP1_Cm_nod3 | reverse complement strand
CGTCGCCCACCCTCACGTCGCCCGCGCGCACGTCTCGCTCGCCGCCCGGACTCCGGATGATCACCGGTTGTGGGTGCCCGGCGTTGGCGTACTCGACAAGGCCGGTTTCACGATCCACTGTTGCGACGAACGCGGTCGCGAACATCTCACCGGTGTCACCGAGGCATCGCTGCGCCCACCGGACCGCCTCGCCCGGGGTGCTCCCGGTGAGCAGCGCGGCCGCGAGCAGCTGCTTGACCAGCAGCGCATGCACGCCGGCGACCGGGCCGTGCCCCGCCGCGTCCCCCACCGTGAACCCGAGACGGCCGTCGGGCAGCTCGAAGATGTCGTACCAGTCGCCGGCGAGCAGGCCCTCCGCCGGGATGATCCGGCTCGCGATCCGCATGCCCGGGATCTCGGCCACGGACGCGGCCAACGCGTCCCGCAGCGCCGTCACCGTCGGTCCCTGTTGGCCGATCGTGGCCAACACACGCAGACGCATCGCGTCCAGCCCCTCTCCGAGCTCGGCCAGTTCGGCCGGGCCGTCCCGCGGCACAGCCTGGTCGTAACCGCCACCGGCAAGTTCCCTGACCGCGCGCAGCAGCCCGCGGACCGGCGCGAGGACCGACCGCCGGACGCCGACGACCATCACGGCGACGACCAGGAAAACCAGGAACACGGCACCCAGCGCGCCGGCCAGCAGCTGCCACCCGGCCCCGTCGGCCTGAGCCGACAGCCGCGCCTGGTGGCGCAGAATCTCCTGCTGTATCGCGGCCAGCCGGGTACGCATGGCGTCAAGGCCCGAGTTTGTCGCGGCAGCCGCCTCCGCCGGATGAATGACCACCGTGTTCTCGGTACGAACGGCGGCCACCGCGGGATCCGCGTGCGAGCTCCAGGCCCCGTGCGCCTCCGTCACCTGCCGCACAAGGCCGGACAGCCGCCCGAGACCGGCGACGGCGGCGGACAGCTGGTTGATCCTGGCCGAAATATCCTGGGACGCGACCAGCGGCGGCTTGAGAAGCTCGGGCCGGCCGGTCGTCAGATAACCGCGCCAGCCGCTGTCCTCGTCGGCGAGATGGTCCAGGAGAACAGCCACATCCGCGGCGGCCGGCTCCAGCCGGTCATGCTGGACGGCGGTGGCGTCCGCCGTCCGGACCGCGGCTGTCAGCGCGGCCCCGAGGCAGCCGAACGCGATGGCCAGCGTAATGGCCACCACAACGACCACCTTCCTCTTCATCGCGTTCTCCCCCGCGCCGACGGCCCTCTGTCAAGCGGTGGCCCTGGTGGTGAGAACCGCTGGGCAGCGGCGGAACGCCGGCTACCGGCCTGGGCCGCCCGTACGGGCCCGCGCCGCCGAGCGGCCCGCGCCCCCACGCGCCCTCACCTGGTTGTGGCTCCGGCCGCTCCACCAGGCCCTCTCCCAGCCTGGCGGAGCCGTCGCGGCTGTGACAGGGACCTTCGGCAGAGGCGGTGGGGTCTGTCCCGACCCGCCTTGACAGGTGCCATGACCTGGCCGGTAGGCAGGCAGCGCGATCTGGCCGGTCGGCCCCGGCGCCGACCGGCGCACGCGGCGGACGAACGGCGGTCATCCCTGGCATGGACGCGGTGGCGGCCACCGCGACGGAGCGTGCGCGGACGCGTCGCCGGCTACGGCGAGCCCCTGCCCGCCGCCACGAGGCGGCCGGAGGGCCCTCAGGATCTGAACGGATCCTTCATCTGGTGGCCGCCGGATGACCTGGTCAGCGCGTGGTACCGAGCTACGGCGTCCGTGCGGTTGGCCGCGCCGAGCTTCCGCAGAATGTGCTTCACGTGCGATTTCACGGTGCCTCGGTCACGAACAGGCTGCTCGCGATCTGTGCGTTCGTCTTACCCGAGGCAAGGCTGCGCAGCACCTCGCACTCACGGGGGGTCAGGCTGGCGAACAGCGCGTCCTCGGGATATGCCACCGGCGTCTCCCGGAAGTTCTGCCCCGACGAGTACGCGCCCAGCGAGCGGTTCGCCGGCTTCTCCGAGTCATCGCCGATCTCCATGACGTCCTCGGCGATGTCGTCCACGAGGTCGTTGACCGCGCACACATGTTCGTTGAACATCGACCGCATGAACCGTAGCCGCCGGAAGAGCGCGTTTCTCTCGAACGCGACACCCACCCCCGCGGCGAACATGCCGATCAGGTCCCGGTCGAACTCGTCCACCCCGCCGCGCTCCACCTGCCGGTCGGCGTGCAGCAGCCCCACCACCTTGCCCCAGGAGATCACCGGGGCGGCCACATAGCCCTTGGTGTCGACCACGGCAACCATCTCGGTGTGGACGCGCGAGCTCGACTGGGGGTCGCGTACCAGGATCGGGACGCGGCGCCGTGCCATCTCGCTCTCGACCAGCGGGCCGGTCAGCGGCCGAGGGTTCGCGATACCGACCTGCACCAGCGTCTGGGCGAGCTGCTCCTCGCCCTCCATGTAGGCCGTCCGCGCGACCCAGACACCCTTGTCGATACGTGAGAACAGAATTCTGGTGAAACCCAGCCGATGGGCCTCCACCGGCGCCCGCTCCTCCAGAGCCGACAACGAGGAGGCCCCACGTAAGTGGCAGAGCGCCTGCTCGACGCCGAACATCCGCGCCGTCTGCCGCGCCAGCGTGGCCTCCATCAGCGCGACCCGGGCCAGCCCCGACTGCAGAAGAACCTCCCCCAGCTGCCGGACCGCGGAGTCCCTGGACGACTGGACGGCAAGGTTCATATATTCGGCCGCCGCGCACTGCGCCGCCCGCAACGCCGCGTCGGCCGCCTTCGAGTCACTGCTGGTGAAATTCGAATACGTCACGCCGTCGTCAAGAACCCGCTCGGCGGCTCTCAGTATCTCCCTGGCCCGCTGGACGCCGTCCTCGACTGCCAGCGGCCCCGGGCCGGCCATCTCCCCGGCCATCTCCCCGGCCGTGTCCCAGTCGGGTATGGCCGCGTCGGCCGTGCCCGAGCCCATCGCCATCATGCCCGGGCCCGACCCGTCGTCCAGCACGCGAGCATGGACACCACTGCCCATTCCCGCCTCCTCTTCGAGCTCTTCGAGTCGCAAGATCCCCTGCAGTCTCGAAGCCATGCGCCAGAGAGCTGGACGCGCGGCTGGCCGACCCTCCCTCAGCCTTCCGGCGACCGGTGTGGCACGGCTTCGACCCGTCACGCAACGGACGGTCGATGATCGACACATCACCCGACTTTGGTCGATACATTAGACCAATGGGCCAGGCTGGTCCAGGCACGATGTACGGCCGCTTCGCCGAGCGTCATGCGCTCGGCACGCCCCACCGAAATAGTCGATCATATCGCCGTGCACAGCCGGATGGAGGGTGGCCCTCGTCGGCGGGCGCCTTCCACCAGGAAGATCATAAAGAGCATGTCGCCGGGTAGACCCACCGGGCCAAAAAAACATACCAGCAGGAAACGCCCGAGCCGGCCGGTTTCGCGAGCCCGGCCTACAGGCCCAGCGACCTACTGATGATTGTCTTCATGATCTCGCTCGTGCCGCCGTATATACGCGTGACACGGGCATCCGCGTACAACCGGGCAATAGGGTATTCCAGGATATAGCCGTAACCACCGAACAGCTGCAGGCAGCGGTCGACCGCCCGGCCCTGCAGCTCGGTGCAGTAGAGCTTCACCTTCGCCGCGTCCACCGGGCTCAGCTCACCGGCGACGTGCTCGGCCAGCGCGCGGTCCACCATCGCCTGCGCCGCCTCTATCTCCGTGGCCACCGCGGCCAGTTCGAACTTGGTGTTCTGGAACTGGCTGACCGGCTTCCCGAACACCTGGCGTTCCCGGACGTAGGTCACGGTCGCGTCCAGCGCGGCCCGGGCCGCGGCCAGCGAGCTGACCGCGATGCTCAGCCGTTCCTGGGGCAGACCGCGGGTCATCTGCTCGAAGGCCGTCCCCTCCTCCCCCAGCAGGTTCTCGACCGGCACCCGCACGTCGGTGAACGACAGTTCGATGGTGTCCTGGATCTTCAGGCCGATCTTCGCCAGGTTGCGGCCCTTCTCGAAGCCCGGCGTGCCGTCCTCGACGACCAGCAGGCTAAGCCCCCGCCGCCGGTCGGAGCCGTCGCGTGAGGTTCGCGCCACCACGACCACCAGGTCGGCGAGCGCGCCACCGCTGATGAACGTCTTCGCGCCGTTGAGCACATAGTGATCGCCGTCCCGGACCGCGGTCGTGCGCACGCCGGCCAGGTCCGAACCGGCGCCCGGCTCGGTCATACCGATCGCCGCGAACAGGTCACCGCTCACCAGGCCCGGGAACCAGCGCCTGCGCTGCTCCTCGTCGGCGTAGTCCAGGAAATACGGAACCACCACGTCCAGGTGCACCTGTAACGTCCCCAGCGCGACCAGCGCCCGGGCACACTCCTCGTTGATCACCGCGTTATAGGTGAAGTCCGACTGGTCGCCGCCGCCGTATTCGGCCGGGAAAGCCATCCCCAGCACCCCGAGCTTGCCCAGGTCCCGGAAGAAGTCCCGGGGGACCGCGCCGGCGGCCAGCCAGTCGTCGAAGACGGGCACCACCTCGCGGGCGAGAAACTCCCGGAGCAGCTGACGGAAGCTCTCGTGGTCGGCGGTGAAACCGGTGCGCCGCATTTCCGACGTCCTCTCATGATGTCGTGGACAGCACGGTAGCCCCACCGGCCTCACCCGTCGCGAACAATCGACGACACCGAAGGGCCCCGGCCAGGTCCGCTGGCAGGGCGTGGGACAGCCGGGGGAACAATCCGGTATATACCGTAGCAAAACAGCCGAAGCCAGAAACGACAGTGCGATCAGAATTGGGCAGGAACAGGAAACAGCGGGGGCGTGGGAACGGCTGCCGGGCACCGCTCCCACGCCCCCGGGCCCGCCCGTGGTCCCACGGACGGCTCCGTGGCCTTCCGGGCTACGAGGTGTTCACTACAAGGTGTCCGCACAAGGTGTCCACCGCGCGCTCGGCTCAGCCCCGTTCGGGCGTCCAGGTGGCGGGCAGCCGCTTGACACCGTTCATGAAGTTGGACAACAGCATGTCGCGCTCGCCGACCCTGAGATCCTTCATACGGGTGTATATCTCCCGCACCTCAGTCTTGATCATCTGCTTGGCGAGCATGTGGCCCAGGCAGTAGTGCGGGCCACCGCCGCCGAACGCCTGGTGCGGGTTGAACTTGTTGACCCGCCGCACGTCGAACGTGTCAGGATTCTCGAACATCTCGGGATCCCGGTTGCTGGATATGTACCACATGACGACCTTGTCGCCCTTTTTGATGGCCTCTCCACCGATCTCGGTGTCCCGTGTCACCGTGCGGCGGAAATGCATCAGCGGCGGTTCCAGCCGCAGGCACTCGTTGACGGCGTCGTCCGCGCGCCTGTCGAAGTCCGCCAGGACGTAGTCGAGCTGCTCGGGATACTGCTGGAACAGCGCGAGCACGTGGGCCATCGAGTGCCGGGTGGTGTCGTTGGCGGCCGCGGCGAGCAGCGCGAAGAAGACACCGAGCTCCTCGACGGTCATCTTGTTGCCCTCGTACTGCGCCTGGGCGACCCAGCTGAGCAGGTCGTCACCCGGGTTTTCCCTGCGTTCCCTCGCCAGCTCGATCGCAAGGGTCGCCAGCTTCTGCGAGGCGTCGGCGAACACCTGGAGCGGAGAGCCGATATGCGCGTACTCGGGGTCGCTCCAGCACGCGAACTGTTCGGCCGCGTCCATCACGTACTGGATCTGTTCCGGGTCGGTGATCCCCATGAAGGTCGCGAAGATCCGGCCGGGCACCTCCTTGGTGATCAGCTGGCAGAGGTCCCCCTCACCCAGGGGGGCGACCCTGTCGATGACCTGATGAACGATCCCGCCGATGTCCTCCGACATCTTGAAGATGTTCTTCGGCGTGAAGGCGACGCTGACGATACCCCGCATCTCGGTGTGCCGAGGAGCATCCGTCACGATGAACGACAGCATCGTCTCCAGCTGCGGGAAGTCGTCGACGAACACGCCGTCGGCGGAGCTGAACAGCTCCGTGTCCCGGGAGACGTTCTGGATGTCGCGGTACTTCACCACCGACCAGAACCCCTGGGCGTTGTTCAGGTTCGGGTCCAGAGAATCGGGTGCCTCGTGCCAGCTGACCGGCTTGTTCTCCCGTAACCAGCGGAATGCCTCGTGATGGACGGACCGGGGCTTGGCCCAGAACTCGAGCGAGCTGAGCCGCGTGTCGACGGTGCCATCAGTAATCGTCATGGTAGCCCCTTTCTCAGGCATGTGCTACAGGCCTGACGGTAATCTTCCGAGCTTCGCCGCACTCCCCTCGTAGGAGTCAACCTGGTGCCCCTATCGAGATAAATTCCCGCGGGAGCCACCGCGCCGCCGGAGCCGTCCGGCGCGGACCGGGGACCGGGGAGTGCGCTCAAAACCACGACGAATTCTCGCCGTTCAGTTCAACCTGCTCCGACAACTGTGGCCGCGACCGCCGAAACACCGTCGCGCACCGGCACCTACGGATGGAGCCGGCCGGGCGTCATACGATCGCCACGGCCGGCTCCTCTGGTTCTTCCATCAATTCTGTCCAGTTTTCGAGGAAGCCGGTCAGAAACGAATCAGACCGCGGATGTTCCGGCCGTCCAGCAGGTCCTGGTATCCCTCGTTGATGTCCTCCAGGGAATATTCCCTGGTCACCAGCTCGTCGAGCTTCAGCTGGCCACGGTTGTACAGCTCAAGATAGCGGGGAATGTCGTGCTGCGGGTTCGAGGAGCCGAACAGCGCGCCGCGGATCGACTTCTCGTACAGCGTCAGCTCGAACAGCGACCCACTGATCGAGAAGTCCGTGGGATGCCCGATCGCGGTCACCACCACCCGGCCGCGCTTACCCACCAGGCTCAGCCCCTCGCCGACGTACGCGCCCTCGGCGACGTCCGTCGTGATGATGCACGCGTCCGCCAGCTGCCCGCGGGTCAGCTCGCTGACCAGCTCCCGTGCCGCGTCGACGGTGGCGGCCGTGTGGGTCGCGCCGAACTCGACAGCCTTCTGCCGCTTGAAGTCGACGGGGTCCAGCGCGACGACGGTCCGCGCGCCCGCGGCCCTGGCCCCCTGCACCGCGTTGACGCCGATACCACCGACGCCCATCACGACCACGGTGTCACCCGGCCGCACCTGCGCGGTGTTCACCGCGCTGCCGTAACCGGTCGGGACACCGCATCCGATCAGCGCCGCCTTGTCCAGCGCCGCACCCTGATCGATCTTGACTATAGACGCGACCGGGACGACCGTGTATTCCGAGAATGTCCCGAGAACGCACATCTGCCCGATGTCGTGACCGCGCGTGTGGAATCGGTAGGTACCGTCCAGCTGGGGGCCGAGAATAATCGCCGCCCCGAGATCGCAGAGATTCGTCAGGCCACGCGAGCAGTATGAGCAGCGCCCGCAGGAGGGCAGGAAGCTCAGGACGATCGAGTCACCCTCCGCCACCTCGGTCACGCCCGGCCCGACCGCCGCGACGACACCGGCGCCCTCATGCCCACCGACGACCGGGAAAGGAATCGGGATGTCGCCGCTGACCAGGTGGTAGTCCGAATGACACAAACCGCTGGCGGTGAGCTTGACCAGAACCTCGCCCGCCTTGGGCGGATCGAGTTCGATCTCCTCGACCTGCCACTTCTCCCCCAGCCCCCACAGGACGGCGGCTTTGGTCCTCATTCCGGCGACCTCCTTCGACGGTGAAGGCTCCGTCTCGAGCGCGCCAGCCGGCGCCAGCCGAATGCTGCTGGCACGCTCGAGACGCCTGCTCCACAGGATGACCTTGTGACGTGGGTAACAGTACTCCCGCCGCACCCCCGACGGATCTTCCATATGAGGTGTTTCAGTACCCCTACGGGGAGAGGACGACATCGGGGGATGACAACCCGCTTATGATCATTACGGTCGCGGTAGCCACCCGGCCGAGGAGGGCCGGACCGACGACCGCGTGGGCCACCGCCGACGATGTCGCAGGCCGGCCGCCGGAGCCCACGCGCGGGCGGGCGGCGGCTGCGGTAGCCACCCGCTGACGGAACCGACCGGACAGACCTTGAGCAGATCACGAACGACCGGCGGCCCGGTATGCCCGCGCTCCAGTATGCGCACTACACCATTCACCGAGCGTCATCTCGCCGAAAGTCGTTCGAGCAGGCGGAAGCGCTGGCACGACCGGGATCGTGCCCCTGGTAGGAATCGAACCTACGGCCTACCGCTTAGGAGGCGGTCGCTCTATCCACTGAGCTACAAGGGCAGGGCTACAAGGGCAGGGCTACGAGGAGCTACAAGGGCGGGCCTGGTGTCACGAGAAGGCCTCCGACGGCACCCCAGCTTACGCATCATCCGTCGTCCCGGTCGTACCCGGTCGGCTATGCGAGTGGACCAGATGGGACGAGTCACAGGGCCGGCGGAGCCTGACCTGACCGTCTGTCACCATATGTCCCGCCGTCGATCGCTACCGTGACCGCCGCTCATACCAGCGCTCACGGCGCACGGGCACCGGCAGCGCTCGGCGCGGGCCGCGGCGAGCCACGTCCTGCCACGCACCCAGCCGTGTGACCAGGCCCGGTGAGGGACGACCGGGACGGGGCCGCCCGGGCGGTCAGCCGAGCTGTTCGGCCAGCTCGACGAGCTCCTTGCATTTCGGGCACACCGGGAACCGCTGGGGATCACGCACCGGCTCGAACCTGTAACCACACAGCGCGGTCACGCGTCCGCCTTCGATGGAAGCCCGGACGATCTCCTCATGGCGCGCATAGTGGGCGAAGTCATTACCCTCGTCCGTACTGCCGTGAGTTGTCTCCGGTGCGATCTGGGTCGAGCTCATACACCGAAGTGTATGACCCGCACCGGGAGACCGATCCGCCGATCCCGCCAGCCGTTTCCCGGCCGGGCTCCCGGCGGCCGGAACAGGCCCTGAAGCCGGTCGACGCGCAACCGGCACGGGCAGCAACCAGCACGGGCAACCAGCCTGGAAACGGCGCGGACAGGGCGGCCCGCGTACCTAGGTGGGTACGCCTTCACAGGCGTACTCTTGAGGCTGGATGAAGGAGCCCGGTGACTGGACTGATCGACAGTACCGAGATGTACCTCCGTACCCTCTACGAGCTGAGGGAGGAGGGCATCCCGCCACTGCGCGCGCGTCTGGTGGAAAGACTGCACGTCAGCGCACCCGCGGCCAGCGAGTCCACCTCACGGCTGGCCAGCGAGGGCCTGGTCGCCCTCGCCAACGACCGCACCGTGCAGTTCACCGAGAAGGGGCTGGTCCGCGCGACAGCGGTCATGCGCAAACACCGTCTCGCCGAACTGCTTCTCACCGAGGTGATAGGTCTGGACTGGGCCCTCGTCCACAACGAGGCCTGTCGGTGGGAGCACGTGATCTCCGACGAGGTGGAGGCACGGCTCACCGCGATCCTTGGTGACCCGGAGAAGTGCCCGTTCGGGAACGTGATCCCGGCAGGCCCGTTCGACCGCCCGGTGGGGCCGCGGCCCCTGGCGCCGCTGAGCCTGCTGGCCGCCACCGACTTCACCAGCGCCGGGACGGCCTCGGTCACGGTCAGCTGGATCTCCGAACGGCTACAGACGGACGAACGGACCATGCGCCAGCTCCGGGACGGCGGGGTGCTGCCCGGTGCCACGCTCGTCATCCGCGGGCACGGTGACGTCGTCGAGGTCATCTCCTCGGACGCGGTCGCCCCTGCCGAGGAGGCGGGCGCGTCAGGCCAGCTCCCGGGGCGGGAAGCACCGGCCATCGACATCTCACGGCGTGCCGCGGGGCTCGTGTATGTCGAACACCCCGGTATCCCCCCTCACGGCTGAACACACACATAGCATCATCATCCAACGCCTGGTCTGGACACGGCCGGCTTCAGGCACCGGGGCGCACCGCACCGGCGTACGTCTCCCACCAGACCGGCTCGAGGCGGATCACCGTCCCTGTGCGCGGTGCGTCGATCATGTTCCCGTTGCCGACGTAGATCCCCACATGGTGTAGATCCTCACCGAAGAAGACCAGGTCACCTGGCATGAGTTCGCCGCGGGAGACCCGCCGTCCCTCGTTCCACTGGGCACCGGTGAAGTGGGACAGGGCGACTCCCGCCTTCGCCCACACCCACTGGGTGAGCCCCGAGCAGTCGAAGGCGTCCGGCCCGGCCGCCCCCCACACATACGGCTTGCCCAGCTGCGCACGGGCCTGTGCGACCGCGACCGCCGCCCCGCCGCTCCCGATCGCGGGCGGGCGGGCCGGCGTGGCGGCGGCATCGGTGGCTCCACGGCTGGTGCTGCCGATCAGGTCGCTGCGGCCGCGCAGCTGGTCCCGCTCGGCCGCGGCCGCCTGTGCCTGCGCCTGCGCGGCCGCGGCGGCTGCCAGCTCGCCCGCCCGGCGGGCCGCCTCCTCGCGGGCACGCGCCTGGCGGACAAGCTCGGCGTGCCTGGCGACCAGGCCGTCGAGCAACGCACGCTGCTCCGTCACCGACGCCTCGATGCGCTTCTTCCCCTCTTCGAGGGACGCGGTTTCGCGTTGCCGCTCGGCAAGAGCCGCCTGCGCGGCGGCCTGCGCGCCGGCCAGGTCGTGGCGGGCCGAGCGCAGCTCGATCTCGGCGGCCCGGCCGCGGCGGGCGAGCGAGTCCATCGCGCCCACCCGGTCGAGTGCCGTGCCGGGGTCGCCGGAGAACAGCACCGAGAGCTGTTCGAGACCGCCCGAACGGTAGGTGGCGGCTCCCAGCGCGCGGCGTCTGTCCGCCGCGGCCCGCACAGCGTCCCCCGCATGCCGGACGTCCTCGGTGGCCGTCGACACGGCCTGCTCGGCGGCGCTCAGCCGCAGCCGCCCGGCGTTGAAGGCTTCGGTCGCCGTCTCGGTCGAGTGCGTCAGTTCGGCGAGCTGTTGCTGAGCGGCCGCGATATCTCTGTTGACCTTGTCGATGCCGTCGGCTCTGGCCGGTGTGGCGGCGCCCGGCAGCAGTATGATCCCGCCGACGAGAACGCCGACCAGACCCAGAGCGCCCGGTAGTCGTTCAGGCACCCGGCGACAGCTTTCCGAGGCCTCCGGAACAGCCGGAGCCTCCCCCGAGGCGCCGGGGACGCGGCCCGGCCGCTCGCGCGCGCGGCGTTCGTGCGATCTACGGACGAACGAGCCACGCCAGCCGGCGCCACCACAACAGTAGCAATCCGCAGTCAAACCATCACACACGGAGAACCACGGTAGCCCGTCGGAGCAAGTAGGATCACATAAACGCGCCGGAAGTCACGGAGGGCGATGTGATGTTCGCCACGAGCCCATCGAAGCGGGCCACGAATCGCCCAATTTAGCGATTTCACATACCGGAAACAGGAAAGATACCGATCCGGAACAGATCCTATCGACTCTTCGGCCGAAGGATCCGGGACGACGGGTGGGCCGCGGACCGGTGAGCATGATCCACGCGGGCACGCGGGGCGACCGACGGGAGAGACATGAACCCAGACCAGCTTAAGGAACTCCAAGACGGTATAGCCGGCGCAGCGGGTGTGGGCAGCACCGCCTGGATTCTGGCTGCCTCGGCACTCGTACTGCTGATGACACCCGGCCTTGCGTTCTTCTACGGCGGCATGGTCCGCGCGAAGAACGTGCTCGGCATGCTCATGCAGAACTTCTTCTGCATCGCCGTCGTCAGCGTCCTATGGGTACTGATCGGTTACAGTATCGCGTTCGGCGACGGCAACCAGATCTTCGGTGGGTTTCACTTCGCACTGCTCAACCATATGAGCGAACCGGTTCCCGGGTATGCCGAGGTGACGTTCGCCCCGCCCTATGAGACGAACTCGCTCGCCCAGGTGATCCCACCGATCGTGTTCGTGGCATTCCAGCTCATGTTCGCAATCATCACCCCGGCACTCATCACCGGAGCCACCGCTGACCGGTGGAAATTCGGGGCTTTTGCCGCCTTTGTGACGATATGGTCGATTCTCATCTACTCGCCGGTGGCGCACTGGGTGTTCTCCCCCGAAGGATGGCTGTTCAAGAGGGGCGCCGAGGACTTCGCCGGCGGTACCGTCGTCCACGCGAACGCCGGAGCCGCGGCCATCGCCGTCGCGCTTGTCCTGGGTAAGCGCAGGGGCTGGCCCGCCACCAGCTTCCGGCCGCACAACCTGCCGTTCGTACTTCTGGGAACCGGCCTGCTGTGGTTCGGCTGGTTCGGTTTCAACGCCGGGTCCGAACTCGCCGCCGACACCCGCGCCGGGTTCGCATTCGTCAACACCAACACCGCGACCGCCGCCGCCGTGCTCGGCTGGTTGTTCGTAGAGAAGATCCGGGATGGGAAGGCGACCACCCTGGGTGCCGCCTCCGGCGCCGTCGCCGGCCTGGTAGCCATCACCCCGGCCTGTGGCTTCGTCTCCCCGGCAGGCTCGATCGCCATCGGCCTCATCGCCGGTGCGGTCTGCGCTCTGGCCACGGCCATCAAGGGCAAGGTCGGCATCGACGACGCGCTCGACGTAGGCGCCGTCCACCTGGTTGGCGGTGTGCTGGGTGCGCTGTTGATCGGGTTCTTCGGCACTGCCGACGTCGCCCCCGGCTACAGCGCGGACGGGATCTTCTACGGCGGTGGCGCCAGCCTGCTCGGCAAGCAGGCGCTCGCCGCCGGCGCGGTGGTCGCCTACTCGTTCGCGGCAACGTTCATCATCGCCTTCGTCATCGACAAGATCTACCGGATGAGGCTGTCGCCGGACGAGGAACTCGAAGGAATGGACATCGTCCTGCACGGTGAGACCGCCTACGAGTTCACCGCGCTCGGTGACGGATCGGCACCGGCATCGGTTTCCACCGACAAGGTCGCAGAGGAGGCCAAGGCGTGAAACTCGTAACCGCGGTAATCAAGCCGTTCAAGCTGGAGGACGTGAAGACCGCGCTGGAAAACCTCGGCGTGCGCGGCCTGACCATTTCGGAGGTCCAGGGCTTCGGTCGACAGAAAGGCCACACCGAAGTGTATCGGGGAGCCGAATACAAGGTCGACTTCGTCCCGAAAATCAAGATTGAAATCGTCGTGGACGACGACGCCGTCGACGAACTGGTAAGTGCCATCACCACGTCCGCGCAGACCGGGAAGATCGGTGACGGCAAGGTCTGGGTGGTCCCGGTCGAAACCGTCGTACGGGTACGCACCGGCGAACGTGGATCGGACGCGCTGTAGACCGTGCACCTTGTCGGTGTGCTGGCCGGTGCGGGCCGTTGGCTGCCGCACCGGCCAGAACAGGCCCTTCGATGACGAACCGGCTGGCGACTCTTACGGGCCGGTCCGAGGAGTTCGGCGGCATCGTCGGGCCGGCGCTGCGCCACGCCCTCATGGACGTCGCCGAAGCCACCCTGTGTGCTCTTTTCGGCGAGCCGGGCGCCGGCGTCGCCCTGATGGCGGTCGGTGGCTACGGGCGGGGTGAGCCCGCCCTCGGCAGCGATCTCGACCTCGTCCTGCTGCACGACGGCCGCCGGGACGACATCACCGGCATCGCCGACACCCTCTGGTATCCGCTCTGGGACGCCGGGATCGGCCTCGACCACAGCGTCCGTACCGTCGACGAGGCCGTCGCGGTCGCCGACAACGACCTGAAGGCGGCGCTGGGCCTGCTGGAGGCCCGCCCGGTCGCCGGTGACCGCGCCCTCGCCGGGTCCCTGCTCGAGCGCGTCCGCGCCCGTTGGCGCGCTCGCTCCCCCCAGCGTCTGCCCGAACTCGCGGACCTGGTCGCCGACCGGGCCCGGCGCCACGGCGACGTCGCCTTCCTGCTCGAACCGGACCTGAAACAGGCCCGCGGTGGCCTGCGGGACGTCCACGCGCTGGCCGCGCTCGCCATCGCCTGGGTCGCCGAAACCCCGTCCGCGCGGGTGCTCGAAGCGCGCCGGGTGCTCCTCGACGCCCGTGGCGAGGTCCGCCGGCTCGCGCACGGCCGCCGGCAGGACCGGCTGCTGCTGCAGGACCAGGCCGCCGTCGCGGCAGCCCTGGGCTATCCCGACCAGCTCGCGCTCGCCCACGCCACCGCCGACGCGGGCCGCACGATCTCCTGGACCTGGGACACCACCTGGTACCGGGTCTCGGCCGGCCTACGATCGTCCGCGCGCCGGCGCCCCGGCCCCCCGGTCCGCCGGCCCCTGGACCAGGACGTGGTCGAGCAGGACGGCGAGGTGCAGCTCGCCCGGGACGCCGATCCCACCCACGATCCCGCGCTGGTCCTGCGGGCCGCCGCCGCGGCGGCCCGGGCCGGCATCCCCATCGGCCGGTACGCCCTCACCCGGCTCGCCCGCGAAGCCCCACCCATGCCGGCACCGTGGCCGGACGCGGCCCGACAGGCCCTGGTGACCCTGCTCGCCACCGGCCCGGCCATGATCGGTGCCATGGAGGCGCTCGACCAGGTCGGGCTGCTCGTCCGGCTGCTGCCCGAGTGGGAGACGGTGCGCAGCAGGCCGCAGCGCAATCCCTACCACCGCTTCACCGTCGACCGGCACCTGCTGGAGACGGCCGCCGCCGCGGCGGCGTCGACCCGCAAGGTCGACCGGCCCGACCTGCTGCTGCTCGGCGCACTGCTGCACGACATCGGCAAGGGCCGGCCCGGCGACCACACCGACGTGGGAGTCGAGATCGTCCGTGACCTCGCGCCGCGGCTCGGGCTCCCGCCGGCGGACGCCGACATGCTCGTCACGATGGTGCGCCAGCACCTCCTGCTCATCGAGGCCGCGACCCGGCGGGACATCGACGACCCGGCGACCATCGAGGCGGTGGCCCGGGCCGCCGGCAGCCCCCGGGTCCTCGGCCTGCTGCACGCCCTGACCGAGGCCGACGCGCTCGCCACCGGCCCGACGGCCTGGAGCCCCTGGAAGGCACGGCTGGTCGGCGACCTGGTGGAGCGGGCGACAGCGGTCCACCGCGGCGAGCGGGCACCGTGCCCGCCCGCCCTCACCGACCGTCAGCGGGCTCTTCTCACGCTCCCGGACGACTACCACGTGGCGGTCAACCCGCTGCCGGACGACCCGATGTTCGAGATCGTGCTGGTGGCACCCGACCGTCCAGGGCTGCTGGCCGCCACCACGGGAGTGCTCGCCGTCAACCGGCTGGACGTGCACCGCGCCTCCGCCCGCAGCGAGAACGGCCGGGCGCTGTTGCAGGCGGCGGTGGCAACCACGCACGACGGGGAGCCCAACGCCGGGAAGCTGCGCGGTGACCTGCTGCGGGTCCTCGCCGGCCGGGTCGACCTGGACGCCAGGATCACCGGCCGGGAACAGGCGTACGCGGCCACCCGGCGCCAGCCGCCGCCCGCGCCACCAAAAATCATCTTTGACGACTCCGGATCCGACACGGTGATCGAGATACGGGCACCTGACCGTGCCGGTGTGCTGTTCCGGATGGTCCGCGCGCTCTCCGCGGCCGGGCTCGGCGTGCGGACCGCGATCGTGGCCACGATCGGCCTCGACGTCGTGAACGCCTTCTACGTGCGGGAGGCCGACGGCAGCACCGTGCGGCGGCCGGAGCGGCGGGAGGAGGTGGCGAGCCTCGTCCTGGCCGCGCTCGGATGAGCGCCCCGCCCGGGCACGCCGTCTGTGGGCAGGCCGTCTGTGGGCAGGCCGGACGGCCCGGCCTCGCCCCGGGCCGTCCGCTGGACACGGATGTGGGAGAGGGCGGCAAAGCCACACCGGAGGTGGCGGCTATACTCAGAACGCACGTTGGAGGCTTCGCCTAGTCCGGTCTATGGCGCCGCACTGCTAATGCGGTTGGGGGTAACCCCCCCTCCCGGGTTCAAATCCCGGAGCCTCCGCCACTGACCAGGCGTTTTGAACACATGTTCGAGACGCCTGGTGTCATTTCAAGATCCATGAATGGCCTCGGTCGGCACAGGGCTGACACGAACGGAAGCGATCTTGTTTCGGCGCGGCGCGGACGCCGCGATCACGACGACCGCCCGCTCCGCCCGCTCCTCGGTGACGACCGCGTACATGTCGCTGGCGAAGGCGGCTGGCACATGGCCCAAGACGTCGCTCACCAGCTTCATCGGCACCCCGGACACGAAACCGGTGGGAGCGCGTCGTGGCCCTCCATGTCGCCAGCCACCCGGCCGGCCGCGACGGGTGGACGCACGGCACACCCGCGGCCGATGACACCGAGCGACCAGAATGCTCCGGCGCGGGCACGGAACCGGCACCACCGGCGAACCGGATATCCACGGATGAATGCTGGAAATCGTGCGACCGCCGGCGGGACGGCAGGCAGCCGTCAATCTGGTCATTCACCCACGAAGCCGACCGGCGGCGGCCGGTTCGCCGACGTACGCATCATGATTCACGGCGCTGGCGTGGCGTGAAGCCTGCGAGCGGGGGCATCACCGACTCGACCACGCACTTCGGCGACCGGCGCCCGTATCCACGGGAGTCGGTCATGTTCGGGAGCCCGATGAGTCGAAAGGAGCTGCCATGCGTTCCACGGCAACGCCGGCGGGCCACGCTCAGGGCGGTACCACGAAGCTTCGATGGTGGTATCTGCTCGGCGCGGGGATCGCCTTCGTCCTTTTTGCGCTGGCAATTCCACAGTTCGGTCTGACCACGGTTCGCTCGGTCGCCATACTTCTGGGAATCGTCCTGCTCCTCAGTGCCGCCAGCGAATTGCTGGCGGCGTCGGCGACAGCGCGGGACTGGCGATGGTCCCATGTCCTGCTCGCCGTCCTCTTCGTCGTCGGCGGTATAGTCGCGCTGGCCTGGTCCCGCCCGACCTTCCCGGTGGCGGCGAGGATCCTGGCCTGGTACTTCCTGATCAAAGGTGTTTACGACATCGTCAATTCCTTCGTCGCGAGACGGGCCGAACATTACGGCGCGGCCGGTGAGGACACCCGCGGAACAGCCCAGTGGTGGATGCCGCTGGCGATCGGCGCGCTCGAGATCGGCGTCGGCTTCTGGGCCGTCAGCTATCCGCGGTTCTCGATCTCCCTGCTGGTCCTGTGGGTGGGGCTCGCGGCCCTCGCCACCGGTCTGACAAAAATCGCGATGTCATTCCGGAAACGTGGCCTCCGCAGGGATATGCCGGCCTTTTCCGAAGGCCACTTCCCGCCGGTTGGATTCGGTACCGGCGCGGCCCGCGAGGCCGGCCGGGCGGAGGCCGGGCGAGCGGAGGAGAGCCGAGCCCGCAGATCTCTTTCGGAAGGGCGGTGACATAAATCCCGGAAAAGGGATATGCACCCCGGGAGGGGTGGTCGCGTACATTCCGCCCCTCCCGGGGACGGCCCTGGCGATGGAGCACCGTGCGTGGCCGCCCCACGGGTCACCGACGCGATTCGCGGAAATCCTCACGTGGGTTTTCACGGCAGGCTCGACCGCCATCGTCGCCACGGGCCGGGGACGCCGATCCCCGGCCCGCCCTCGGCCGCGCGCTTCCCAGCCGCGGCCTTCCCGATCACAAGCGTCCCGATCACAGGCG
>NZ_CEVIVD010000037.1:6163-11501 GCF_982290655.1 Protofrankia sp. CiP1_Cm_nod3 | reverse complement strand
TCCTTGTTTCGAGCCTTCCCGAGGCCGACACGGGCGCGGTGGACACGTCCCGTTTTGTCGGCATCACGCCGTATCGTACTTACATGCGCCTGACACTCACCGTGGCTGACCCAGCCCAGGATGTCAGTGCGGACATCCTGCTGGACACCGATCCGGACGCGCCCGTCGGCCTGATCGCCGACACCCTGGTACGGCACATCCGTCCAGGCATACCGGCTCTCCCCGTGGGTCGGCCGCGCCTGTTCGTCGAGGGCCGTGCGGTCGGCGAGACGCTCACCGTCGCCGGCTCCCCGATCCGGGACGGTGTTCTGATCAGCATCGACTCGCCTGTGGCCTGCCTTCCTCCCGAGCCACCGGGCCTGGTCGAAGTCCGGGTGACCAGCGGGCCGGGCGCCGGGGTCGTCCACCGGCTCGGCCCCGGCGAGTTCACGGTCGGCACCGCGGAGACCTGCGCCGTGCGCCTGGACGACCCGGGCGCCGCCGCCGAAGCCATGACGATCACCGTGACGGTGGACGGCGCCTGCCGGATCGCACCGGTCACCGCTCCCGCCGGGCCAGACACCGGCGACGTGCTCGTCGAACGCGAGCCCCTGGTCGCCGCGGTCGACCTGCCCGCCGGCAGCACCCAGCTCACAGTCGGATCCGTGCTGCTGGCGGCAGGTGTCCCAAGCCGGGCGGACGCCGCGCTCAAACCGTCCGACGACGGGTCGGGGCTGGACTTCAACCGGCCGCCCCGGCTGCTGCCGCCGATCCGGCGGGCACGGTACAAACTGCCCGGCGAACCCTCCGAGCCGGAGCGGCGGCCCACGCCGATCTTGATGGCGGCGCTTCCGCTGGTCGCGGGCGTCACAATGGCCTTTGTCTTCCGGCAGTACTACTTCCTGCTGATGGCTGTGGTCGGCCCGCTAGGCATGATCGGCATGCACGTCTCGGGGAGCCGTCATGGCAGGCGTAGCTACCGTAAGCAGCTGACCGATTACCACAAAAGGCGTCAGGATGTCGAGGACGATGCCGAGCAGGCGCTCCGCACCGAACGCACCGCCCGCCGCGGCGACTTCCCGGACCCGGCGAACGTCCTGCTCACCGCCATCGGGCCACGCGGACGCCTGTGGGAACGCCGCCGGGACGATCCCGACTACCTGCACCTGCGCCTGGGCACCGCCGACCTGCCGAGCGAGGTCGTCATGGAGGACCCGGCCGCACAGGAGCACAAACGAGAGATCACCTGGACGGCCCCCGACGTCCCGGTGACGATCGCCCTGCCCGAACGCGGCGTTGTCGGTATCGCCGGCCGCGGCGACCTCCCACGGGTGCTGGCCTGCTGGCTGGTCGCGCAGGCGGCCGTCCTGCACAGCCCACGCGATCTCGCGATCTGCGTGCTCACGGACAGCTCCGGCGAGCAGGCGTGGAACTGGGTGCGCTGGCTGCCGCACTGCCGTCCGACCGAAGGCCAGGACACCACCGTCCTGCTCGGGACGGACGACGCTTCGCGGGCCCGGCGGGTCGGGGAACTGCTCGGCCAACTGGGGACGCGGGCGGAGGCGCGGGCCCGGCCGGGCGGCGCGAACCCGCTCACCGACGGCCCGGACATGCTGGTCATCATGGACGGCGCCCGCCGGCTACGCTCCATCCCCGGTGTGATCTCCCTGCTCCGGGACGGGCCGGCGCTGGGCATCCGTTCGATCTGCCTGGACCGCGACATCCGGCTGCTGCCCGAGGAATGCCAGGCCGTGGCCGAGGAGACCCCGACAGGTCTGCGGGTCGTGGAGACCCGCACCGAGGTCGTCCATGACGTCCGCCCGGATCTCGTCGCCACGGCGGCCTCCGACGATCCGGAGCTGACGCTCACGGTCAGTGGCGCCGCGGCCTGGTGCGAACGTCTTGCCCGCGCACTGGCGCCGGTACGCGACGTCGGCGGGGACGACGAGGGGTCGCTCCCGGTCTCCGCCCGCCTCCTCGACGTGATCAGCCTGGAACCTCCGACCGCGGCGGTGGTAGCCGCCCGATGGCAGCTCCTCCCCCGCAGCACAGCCTTCCCCGTGGGTCTGTCCCTCGACGGCCCGCTCACGCTGGACCTGCGCCGCGACGGCCCGCACGGGCTGATCGCTGGTACCACCGGCTCCGGCAAGTCCGAGCTACTGCAGTCGATCGTGGCGTCGCTGGCTGTCGCCAACCGGCCGGACGCGATGGCGTTCGTGCTGATCGATTACAAGGGCGGCAGCGCCTTCGCCGACTGTGTCCGGCTCCCGCACACCGTCGGCATGGTGACCGACCTCGACACGCATCTGGTGGCTCGCGCCCTGGAGTCGTTGTCGGCGGAACTACGCCGGCGTGAGCGCATCCTGGCCGACGTCGGCGCGAAGGACATCGAAGAGTACATTTTTCTGGCCACCGCCGCCGGTGACGCACGGACACCTGGTGACGCACGGACACGCAGCGGCGGGCCGCTGCTGCCGCTGCCCCGGCTGCTGCTGGTCATCGACGAGTTCGCCTCGCTCGCCCGGGAGCTGCCCGCCTTCGTCACCGGTCTGGTCAACATCGCGCAACGAGGCCGTTCGCTGGGTATCCACCTGCTGCTCGCGACGCAGCGGCCCAGCGGCGTGGTGTCCCCCGAGATCCGCGCGAACACGAACCTGCGGATCGCGTTGCGTGTCACCGATGCTTCGGAGAGCACCGACGTTATCGGCGCACCTGACGCGGCACGCATCTCGCCGTCGGCCCCCGGACGGGCTTACGCCCGTCTTGGGCACGCCTCCCTGGTCCCCTTCCAGTCCGGACGGATCGGAGGCCGCCGACCCACCGGTGCCGCCGGTGCCGCCTTTAATGATCTTTCTCCGCCTTGGATCGCCCCGCTGACCTGGGCCGCGCTGGGGCAGCCCGCGCCGGCTCCCCCTCGGCCACGGACCACCGACAACGAGATCACCGATCTGAGGACGCTCGTCGAGACTGTCCGGGACGCGGCCGCCATCCTGGGGGTCGAACCAGTGCGCAGCCCCTGGTTACCGCCGCTACCAGAACGACTTACCCTACGGACAGTAAGCGCATCCATGCCCGGATTCACGTCCGGATCCGTGTCCGAGGAATCACAGGTCGTCTCCCGGCAGCCGCACAGCGGCGGCCCGGGCATGCTGCCTCCCGTCCCGATCGGGCTGGCCGACCACTGCGGCATCCAGGCGCAGCTTCCCTACACGATCGACATCGACAACGGGAGCCATCTGCTGTTCGTCGGTGCGCCGCGGTCCGGACGGTCGACGGTTCTGCGCACCATCGCCGGCTCGACAGCCGCGTCCATCTCTTCCAACGATGTGCACCTGTACGCGTTGGACTGTGGCAACAACGCCCTGACGCCGCTGGTCCACCTGCCGCACACCGGGGCCGTGGTCAGCCGGGACGCGCCGGAACGGGTACAGCGGCTGCTCACCCGGATCATCCGCGAGATCGTCGAACGCCAGGAGATCTTCGCCGTCCATGGATACGCCGATCTCGCCGAGCAACGATCAGCCGATCCCGAACGCCCGCTACCGTACCTGCTCCTGCTGATCGACCGCTTCGAAGGTTTTCTGGCCTCCTTCGAGGAAGCCGACGGTGGAGCGCTTGTGGACATGCTGGCCCGGGTGCTGCGGGAAGGGCCGTCCGTCGGCGTCCGGGTCATCATGACCGGTGACCGGCGCAGCGCCTCCGGACGGTTCAGCGCGGCGATCGAGAACAGGTTCATGCTGCGGATGGCCGACAGGTCCGACTACACGATGGTGGGTCTTGCGCCCGCGGCCGTACCGGACAACCTGCCGCCGGGCCGGGGGTTCCAGCTCGAAGGGACGGTCGAGACCCAGATCGCTCTGCTCGACGACGATCCGTCCGGCCGGGCACAGGTGGCAGCGCTGCACCGGCTGGCCGAGGCGGCTGCCGCGCGCGACGGTGTACCGACCGGGCCAGGTACCGGTGCCCGCGAGGACCACCGCCGCCCGTTCCGTATCGATGTGCTGCCAGCACGCATCACGGTCACCGAGACCAGGGCACTGCGCCCAGGCCCGGGGCACAGCTCACGGACGGGCCCGCCATCACACCTGGATCCGGGCCTGGGCCCGCAGACGAGCCAGCCGGCGGGCATCCGCACGGACGGGCTCGAGGGCCCGCTGCCGGCAGGGCAGCCGTCGGTGCCGGCAGGTTGGCCGAGCCCGCAGCCGGTGCCGCTGGTAGCCCTGATCGGTGCGGGCGGCGACGAACTCGCTCCGGTTGAGATCGATCTCGCCGCCGACGGGCCGGGCTTCGTCATCGCCGGGCCCGCGCGCTCGGGCCGCAGTTCGACGCTGCTGACCATGGCGGAGTCGCTGCTGGCGGGCGGTGCCCGACTGCTGCTGCTGGCCCCGCGACGCTCGCCGTTGTCCACACTCGCGGACCGGTCAGGCGTGATCGACCTGCTGGGCGCGGATGCCCAGGCCGCCGGCATCGACGCGGCGCTGACGGCAGCCGGCCCGTCCGGCGGCCTAGTCACGATCATGGATGACGCGGAACTGCTGGCCACCGCCCCAGTCGCCGATCGCGTATCCGAGTTCCTCAGGACCGCGCGTGACAGCGGATGCGCGTTCGTCGCCGCCGGCACCACCGAGGATCTGACCAGTCAGTACCGGGGGTTCATGGTGGACGCCCGCCGGTCACGATGCGGAGTGATCCTCGCGCCAGGAGCACCCAGCGATGGCGATCTGTTCGGCATCCGGCTGTCACGTAACACCGGGGGCAGCACGCCGGCCGGCCGTGGCCTGTTCGTCCACCGGGGAAAAACAACACCGATTCAGATCGCATACCACGAGTAAGGACACCACCATGCGACCTGCCCAGGCCCTCCTCCCACGTCGGTATGAATTGCACCGTCACCGCAGGGTGAATCACCCTGCAGGCCATCACTCATTCCGGTCGAAAAATTTCCGACAACCCTCCACATGTTCACCGGAAAGGAGCAGATGATAAACAGTCGTAAAACACTGGATGGCGATCGAATGACTTCCGCCTTCGGCGCGAACCCATCCCGGCGCAGAGCCCGCCCCGGCCGATGACCACCTTTGCGATCTCCATCCTGAAAACATACGGATGTCAGAACGTGTGCGCACCGTCCGGCCGAACAGTGTTATGAAGTAGCGGTGTCCGACCACCGTCTTCCCGGGCGTGACGCCGATCCCGGCCAGGAGCCACCTGGTGACCGGCCCGTTTCCCCGACCGAGCCGGTCACGGAACCATCCGGAAAATCGACCGACCGGTTTTCCGGGCGGCTTCCCCGGCCGGGCCGCCATGCCGCGGGCCCGTCCAGGAATCCGACCGGGCCGTGCGCTGTCGGGCCCGCTCA
>NZ_CEVIVD010000037.1:0-5413 GCF_982290655.1 Protofrankia sp. CiP1_Cm_nod3 | reverse complement strand
GTCACCGAGCCGTCCGGTGAGCCGACCGTTTCGACCAGCCGGCTACGGCGCCGCATCGGCCTGGCCGACGCGGTGCTCCTCGGGCTCGGCTCAATGCTCGGGGCCGGGGTGTTCGCCGCGTTCGGGCCAGCGGCCCACGTGGCCGGAGCCGGTGTGCTCGTCAGCCTCGCGATCGCAGCTGTGATCGCTTACTGCAATGCCATGTCGTCCGCGCAGTTGGCCGCGCTCTACCCTGAGTCCGGCGGGACATATGTGTACGGACGGCGTCGGCTCGGCGCCAGCTGGGGCTTTATCGCCGGCTGGGGGTTTGTGGCCGGCAAGACCGCGAGCTGCGCGGCCATGTCCCTGACCGTCGGCGCATACGCGTGGCCGCAGCATCCCCGGCCGGTCGCGGTCGCCGCCGCAGCCCTACTCACCATGGTCAATTATTTCGGCGTGAGCAAGACCGCCCGGCTGACCCGCGCCCTCGTCGCACTCACCCTGCTCGCGCTCGCTGTCGTCGTGGTGGCATGCCTGGCGGGCGGGACCGTCAGAACAGCGCGGCTGAGCCCCTTCTGGTCTGGCAGCGGGCTGGACGCCGTACGCGGGATACTCCAGGCCGCGGCCCTGCTCTTCTTCGCGTTCGCGGGTTATGCCCGGATCGCCACCCTGGGCGAGGAGATCCGTGATCCGGCGCGGACGATTCTGAAAGCGATCCCGACCGCGCTCGGGATCACGATTGCCGTCTACCTGCTTGTCGGCCTGTCCGCGTTGCTGGCGGTCGGCCCGGAACGTCTGGCGGGCGCCGTGGACCCGTTGGCCGCCGCGACCAGCGCCGGTGGCCTGCGTGTCCTGACTCCCGCCGTCCGTGTGGGCGGAGCGGTCGCAAGCCTCGGCGTCCTGCTGTCGCTGCTCGCCGGGGTCGGACGCACCGCCCTTGCCATGGCCCGGGAAGGCGACCTGCCGGGCTGGCTTGCGGCGGTACACCCACGGTATGTGGTTCCCCACCGTGCAGAGTTGCTGCTGGGCGGGGTCGTCATCGCGGTGGTCATCGCCTCGGATGTCCGAGGCGCCATCGGTTTCTCCAGCTTCGCGGTTCTCGTCTACTACGCGATCGCGAACGCCAGTGCCTTCACCCTCGACGGCCCGCAGCACCGCTGGCTGCGCCCCCTGTCGCTGTTCGGCGGTGTCGGCTGCCTGGTCCTCGCTCTTGTACTGCCGGCCGCCTCGGTCCTGACCGGCTTCGCCGTCCTCACCATCGGCATCGTGATCCGTGCCGTGCGCAGGTCGTAAACACAGAAAGCATTATCACTTGCACACCGCGGTACCATTCAGCCGTCACACCGTCACACCGGAGCCATGAGCTCCCCGCCATCGGTGACGAACCGGAAGGTCGAGGTCACCGCGTCGAACAGATCGTGCAATGCGTCCACGAGCACCAGGTTCGGGCTGGAGCAGGAGATCAGGGCCACCTGGTCGGACCGTGGGACCGGGACGAAGGTCTGCATCATCGTCGTCCTGATCCAACCAGCCCGGTCAGGCAGTGAGATGTCCTCCACCCCGTACGAGCGGGCCCCCTGCCCAACGCGAGGAAGATCGACAAGGGTCACCGTAGTCCAGGTGTCATCCTGTGATCGGGCGGCCTTCTCCGCCAGAGAAGACATGATCATTGATGGAGTCACCTCGGTCATGCCGACAACCTGGACATCATCCGGCGCGGGAAGCAAGGATACGGTCACGCTGGCGGATAAGCCGGCGCCTTCTACCGCCTCGGCCATGACGCCGCAGAACAGCGCGCCACCGGCCGCCGCGTCACGGGCGGTGTGCCGGAGCAGCCGGGAGATCGCCGCACGGTTCGCCGCGAGCTCGGGGACACCTCGCGTACGCTCCCGGACCAGAGCGTCGATGGACGCCCGCCGGGTCACCGGATTCAGGTCGACCTCGAACCAGGTATCGGGAACGCTGATCGAAAAACCCAGGACCATGGGCTTTTCGGCAGCAATATGTCCGCTCAGTCTCCTCTCCCCCCTCCCTCTTCCCCACTGGCCGACCGCGACGCACGGACCAGCTCGGTACTCAGATCGGCATCGGCCTGACGCAGGGTCTCCGCCGACCGGGAAGCCATCGTCGCCAGTTTGTTCGCATTTTCGTCGATCTTCTTACGTCCGTCCTTCCAGCCGTGCTCGAAGTCGTCCAGGGCATCCTCGATCTCGGTCGATCCCGTCTGCCCTCGGTAGTTCTCCAGCATCGAACGGGTCGCGTTCATCGCCGAACGGATCGACGTCAGATTGCCGGCCAGCGAGTCCAGCCCAGGAAGATCGACCGAAAGCCGGTCAGTGGTCATCGCGCACTACCTCTCTCACCGTGATCCTGTCGCAGGACAGGCCTACGACGACCGGCCCGTTCACGGAAGGCACAGGAGAGATCGCAGATGTCCCGGGGGCACGGCACCTGTCAACGTCCTTCTGAACAGCGCCCGTTCGGACCGGACGGAAAGCCACCGTGCAGGACGGCGACCTTCGCGCCGTGCCCGGACAAGCACCAAGAATGCCCGGCACGCCGGACGCCTCACCGAGCGAAAACCGCCTCCCGGCGACCTGGGCCCCCGCGCCCGTGGACTTCTTCCCAGGACCGGACGCGGAAAACGTGATCACGCCCTGCCGTCGGCCCGTCAGCTCTGGCCACGCAGTGAACTCGCGAGCTGGGTATCAGCGGTCCGGAACACCTCAGCCGCCTTCTTCAGGTAGTCGGCCATGCCGTCGAGCCCGGCCAGCGTGTTGGTGACACCGGTATTGAACCTGTCGTAGGACCCCTGGAACTGCACGCTGGACTGGTCGGTGACGTACCCACCAGCGGCCAGGGCCTCGACCATTTTCTTCAACGTGACAAGCTGGGCCTCGATGTCGGCCCTGCCGTTCCTGAGCCTGATACTGGCATCGTCCATGTCCTGGTACGTGACATTGAGGTTGGGCATTGTCAGACCCTTTCAGACAGGTTTTCAGCAGCAAATATCGACCGCGCAGGATAGGCCGCTCTGGCGACACAGCGTGATTTCTGGGCCGCGCCGCCCAGAAGCGGTGTATCAGACGGCTTCTACCGCGGTCCAAAAATCATGCTCAGGCAGGACGGTGCTGTCAGCGCGTACCCGATCACACTTCCACTGTTCTTGATGAGCACAACACCGGGTCGATACCGAAACCCGCGGCCCCACTCTCACGGATCATGTATCCAGGGGACGATCCGGCAGCTTCGCTGCCAGGAAGTATCGCACACCAGTGCCGTCCGCGACGCATTTCGTACGCTTTGCACCCATCCGCCTGGTACCGGTTTACACCATGCTCCCGGCTTGTGACAAGACCACCGGGAGAGCGACGTCGACACGACACCGACCACATGATCGCTTCGGTGCGGACGTCGACGCCGGTTGCCCGCCATCATGCCGGACCGACCGCCGGGCGACCCAGTTATCCACAGCCAAGTTATCCACAGGAAAGGTCGCACGGTAGCCGCTCCGCCCGTTGGCGGAAGATGATGAGCCCGTGACACCGCGCTACCTCGACCAAGCCAGCCGGCGATGTTCAGCTCCGCCGGCCAGGCGCCACCCGACGGCTGACAACCCATGGAAGCCGACGGGCGGGCTGGCCGCGCTGTTCTCCAGGCTGCTCTCCAGCGTGGCCGTCATCTTCCCATCCATCCTGTTCCCGCCCGCCCCGGACAAGCGCGGCCGGCGTCCCGCCCTGGCTCAGGCGACAGCGACAAACGCACCGACGGATGCATGCCCGACCGCAACGACAGAAATGAGCACGCCTGACACGAGCACGCCGCTGGACGACAGGTGGAACACCACGACACGACCCGAAGGAACCGTACGCTACCATCCAGTTACGAACCAGCCGCTTCCCCTCACGACTTCTCCCACGGAGGAGGCTGGACAGCGGGGTACCCGGGCACAGGCAGCACCGAGACACCACGACGTACACCCACCCGTCGTCCTATCTGTCATACTGACGACAGGAATGATGGTTGCACTGATGAGGCGACGGCCACGATTCAAGGGCGGCAACCCCCTCGGTCAGACCAGGCCCGGGCTCCGCCTCGCCGCGGACGGGGGGGCTGCCCGATTCCTCGACCAGGCACTGCGGCTTCTCGCCGCGGAGCTCACCACCGCTGGTCGCACCCTGCCATCCGTGTATGCGGCAACCGTCTCCGACAGCGGACTCGTCCTGCACATCGCGCCGGCTGAACCTGACGGACCGCCTTCACCCTGGCAGGCCGGCCGGGCACCGGGTACCTGGCGTATCGCGCGGACCACCACCACGGCCGACGGCCTGCCCGCCGATGACAGCCAGAGAGTTCCCGTAGACACACCAGCCCCCTATCCAGGCCTGGCCACCGTGGGCACGGACGACCGAGGAGCTCGTGTTCTCGTCGACATCGAGGCTGCCCCCGGGATCATCAGCCTCGGTGGGGACGCCGCGCTCGCGCGAGAGGTGGCCGTGTCCGTCGCGGTGGAACTGGCCACGAATCCCTGGTCGGGCGATCTCCGCATATACATGATCGGGTTTCCTGGGCGCCTCATGTCGATTGCCCCGGACCGGCTGCGACCCAGTACCAGCCTCGACGATGTCCTGGACGAGCTGGAAAGCCGTCAGCCGTGGCACGGCCGGTCAGCTGGCGGTGAACCACGAAACGGCGGATCTCCCGATCCGGCGCTCCGAGGGCGGCCGGCGGCCCTGCGCCAGGCCCTGTGGGCGCCGGAGCTGCTGCTCCTGGCCGCCCCTCCGTCCGAGCGGGAGACAGCGCGGCTTTCCGCCCTCTTCAGGGATTCCACCCAGGGGGTCGGTGTCGTGACCGTCGGCAATTCGACCGCCGCACGCTGGCGCTTCACCGTGAGCCCGGAGCGTAAGCTGCACCTCGGTGTCCTTGGGCTGGAGGTCAGTGCTCAGACGCTGAGCACGCGCGAGTACTCCACCATTGCCGGCATGCTCCGTATGGCGGGTACGGCGTACACACGTTCCGGCCAAGCCGACGCCGTGTCACATATCCCAAAAACGGAAACCACGGGCCCTGGTCCCGATCATCCGCACCCCGCATATCCGACAGATCCGCCGCCACGGCGGATCTCCGCTCCAGCGGCACAGTCGCCGCGCCGTCCCGGCCTCGGGAACGGCGTGGCGCAAGTGGACGACCGTAGCCGTGGGAACGAGGACGCCGATGCGCGTGCCGCGTTCCCGGACGGATCCCGGCCAGCCCCCACCTCGAATCCGGACCAGGTGCCGACGCCATGGGTACCCGAAATTCCGCCGTGGATGCGCCCACAGGCATCCACGGCGGAATCAGAGTCCCTCCATCGCAGGCATCCGCCAATTCCACCGGTGCCGTCGGTGCCTCCCCCGTCAGCTCCTGCGCGGACCCCAGCGACGCGGGCCCCGTC
>NZ_CEVIVD010000036.1:40181-43685 GCF_982290655.1 Protofrankia sp. CiP1_Cm_nod3 | reverse complement strand
CCCGTGAGGCCCACCCCCGCGGCGGCCGCCGCGGACATCAGGGTCACCGAGACGCTGCTGCGCTGCTGGGTCCGGGAGAACGGGATCGCAGTGGACCGCCACGGCGGCCCGCTGCGGATCGGCCTGCCCGCCTCCGGCCTGGCCCTGGAGGTGCCCGTCCACTATCGCTCACCCTGCGGCTGGCACCGCTTCGGCCCGCCGGTCATCAGCGGCCCAGCCCCGGAAGGCCCGAGCCGGGAGGCTCCGGTCGCGGGCGGCCCGGCCCCGGGAGGCCCGGTCGCGGGCGGCCCGGCCCCGGGAGGCCAGGTCGCGGGAGGCCCGGCCCCGGGAGGCCCGGTCGCGGGAGGCCAGCCGGTGGACGCCGGGCTGCTGGCTGCCCTGCTCGTCCGCGAGATCGCCAGCCGGCAGGGGCTGCCGGCGTCGGCGGGCGCGGACTGCCTCGGCCGCGTCATCGACTCGCTGCGGCGGATCGCCGTGCACATCGAAGCCCGCGCCACCACCCACCGCGCACCGGCTACGCCGGGCACGCCGACAGCACCGCCCGGACCAGCCGCGCCCTCTGGCCCGGCCGTCCTACCGGCTGTGCCGCTTACACCAGCCGCAGCGGCCGCAGCGGCCGAAGCGGCCATGCCGTTCGGGGCGGGCGCGTCTGCCGTGGCGGACAGAGCGGGCGACGCGGCGGGCCTGCCGCTGTTCCTCGTCGCCGAACAGGCGCTGATAACCGGGCATCCGTTCCATCCGACAGCGAAGAGCCGCGAAGGCGCCTCGCCGGAGGAACTGGCTACATACTCTCCAGAGCTACATGGCTCCTTCGCGCTGCACTGGTTCGCCGCCCACCCGTCGGTGGCGGCCTCGGGCGGGACGATCGCCGGCCGCGGCCCGGCGGAACTCCTGCGCCGCCTGCTGCCCGACCGCGACCTGCCCGCCGCCCCCGCCGGCCACCTCCTCCTGCCGGCACACCCCTGGCAGGCCCGCCATCTGCGTGCCCGGCCGGACGTCACCGCCATGATCGCCGATGGCCTGCTGGTGGACCTCGGCCCGGCCGGGCCACCGTGGTATCCGACGGCGTCGCTGCGCACCGTGTGGCGGCCGGATGCGCCAGTCATGATCAAACTTTCCCTGGGGATGCGGATCACCAACTCCCGCCGGGTCAACCTGCGTGGCGAACTGGAGCTGAGCGCCCAGGTCAGCGCACTGCTCGACGCGGGCCCGCGGGACTGGCTGGCCAGCGCCCATCCCGGCTTCCACCTGCTCGAGGATCCGGCGTGGGTCGGTCTCAACCCGCCGGGCGCGGGAAGCCCGGCCCCGGGGGCCGCGGGCGCGCCCGGCCCGGGGCTGGACAGCGCGATCCGGGTGAACCCGTTCGGCGCGGACGACCGGGTGGTCTGCGTGGCCGGGCTGGTCGCCGACCGCCCGGACCGGGCCGTGCGCACCGGCCCGGCCAACCCCGCCGACCCCGGCCCGTCCATGCTCGCCAGGATCATCGACGGGCTGGCGGCGCGGGCCGGGCGGCCCGCCGCCGAGATCGCCGCCGACTGGTTCGCCCGTTACCTGCGCGTCGTCGCCGCGCCGGCGCTCGACCTGTACGCGCGCCACGGGGTCGGCCTGGAGGCGCACCAGCAGAACTGCCTGGTCACCTTGGACGACCACGGCTGGCCCACGGCCGGCTGGTACCGCGACAGCCAGGGCTACTATGTCGCCGCGTCCCACGCGGACGCCGCCCGCCGGGCCGTGCCCGGGTTCGGCGACGGGCTCGCCGCGATCTTCGACAACGCTCTCGTGGACGAACGGGTGCTCTACTACCTTATGATCAACAACGTGTTCGGGCTGGCTGGCGCCCTGGGTGCCGCCAACCGGGCGGACGAGGCCCACCTGCTGGCCGCCGTGCGCGCCCTGCTGGTGCGCCTACGCGCCGACCTGGCCGCCGACGGCGTGGCCGTGCCGGGCCTGTTCGGCCTGCTGCTGAGCTCCCCCGTCCTGCGCTGCAAGGCGAACTTCGCGACAGCGGTCGACGGCCGCGACGAACTGGCCGGCCCAGTCGCCACTCAGTCACTGTACGTCGATATCCCCAACCCGCTCGTCACGGAGCTCGGATCGTGAGTGCCCGACTGTCCAACCAGGACCGCCCGGACGCACAGCGCGGGCAGGACGAGCCGGACACGCGGGACGGCCGTTCGACCTGGTAGGCGTCGGGCTGGGGCCGTTCAACCTCTCGCTGGCCGCGCTCGCCGACGGGCTGCCCGGGCTGCGCACCCGGTTCTTCGAGACCAGGCCGGGGTTCTCCTGGCATCCCGGCCTGCTGCTGCCGGGCACCCGGCTGCAGGTGCCCTTCCTCGCCGACCTGGTCACCCTTGCCGACCCGACCAGCCGCTGGTCGTTCCTGTCCTATCTGCACGCGCACGACCGGCTGTTCCGGTTCTACTTCCACGAGCGCTTCCACCTGCTGCGGCAGGAGTACGACGACTACTGCCGCTGGGTGGCCACCGGCCTGGCGTCGGCCCGTTTCGGCGCCCGGGTGGACGCGCTGCGCTGGCGTGCGGACACCGGGCTGTTCGAGGCCGAGGTGAGCGTCCAGGCCGACGGCCACATCCGGGCCGCCCGGACGGTGCTGGCCCGCAACATCGTGCTGGGGGTGGGGACCGAACCGTCGGTGCCGGCGGCGCTCGCCGGGCTGCTCGGGCCGGAGGTGTTCCACTCCGCCGAGTACCGGACGCGGCGGGCCGGCCTGGCCGGCGCCGGGCACGTGACCGTCGTCGGCTCGGGGCAGTCCGGCGCGGAGGTCTTCGCCGACCTGCTGCGCGCCCAGCCGGAAACCGGCCAGGCCCTGCACTGGATCACACGGACGCCGGCCTTCGCCCCGATGGAGTACTCCAAGCTGGGCCTGGAACAGTTCACACCCGACTACGTCCGGTACTTCCACGGTCTGGACCAGGCGGCCAAGGACGCGATCCTGCCCACCCAGTGGCAGCTGTACAAGGGCATCGACGCCGAGACGATCGCGGAGATCTACGACCTGCTGTACGAACGGACCGTCGCCGGCGGGTCCGTGGACGCGGCCCTGCTGCCCCACGTCGCGATCGAGTCGGGGACGCGGACGGCGGGCGGGCGGATCAGGCTGACCTGCCGGCACGTCCCGCAGGACAGCGCGTTCACGGTCGAGACCGACCGGGTCGTGCTCGCGACCGGGTACGCCGCCCGCCGGCCCACGCTGCTCGGCCCGGTCACGGACCTGCTCGACCTCGACGACGCCGGCCGGTACCAGGTGGACGCCGCCTACCGGCTCGCGACCGCGCCGCAGGTCAGCGGGCGGATCTACGTCCAGAACGCCGAGCTGCACACCCACGGGGTCGGCACGCCCGACCTCGGCCTGGGCGCCTGGCGGGCCGCGGTGATCCTCGACGACCTGACCGGCGGCGCGGCCTACCGCGTCCCGCGGCGATCGGCCTTCACGACCTTCGGCGCGCCCACCGGCGCACCGGCACCCAGCTCCGCTCCCGCTCCTGG
>NZ_CEVIVD010000036.1:36234-39829 GCF_982290655.1 Protofrankia sp. CiP1_Cm_nod3 | reverse complement strand
CCTCGGCCGGCTACCGGCCTGGCGGCCGGATCGACGGACACGGCGGCTGGGCCGGCCGTGCGTCCACGGCACGGTGATATTCCCGCGCCAACCAGCGGAGGTGGGCAGTGGACGGACACGAGCGGGCCGTGAGCCGGCCGCGCCTGTGGCGGGTGGCTGGGCAGGCCCTGCTGGCAAAGCTGATCGCGGAGTTCTCCTACGAGGAACTGCTGCGCCCACAGCCCGTCGCCAGCCCCGCGAACACCGTTAATACGGCTAATACGGCTAATACGGCTAACGCCGTAACCACGGCTGGTGACGTACATGCTGTACATGCCGCGAACCAGGCGGGCGCGACGAATCCCGCGCGCCCGGCGGATACCACGGACCTCGCGGGCGTGACCGGGCCGGCGGGGCTGTCCGCGGCCACGCCCCCGGTGGCGCGCGTCGGGCGCGGCGAACCGGCCGGCTACCGGCTGGCCTGCGGTGATGTCACCTACACGTTCACCGCCAGCCGCGGCACGTTCGGCACCTGGTGGCTGGACGCCTCCTCGCTGCGCCGCGCGGGCCCACCGGGCCGGCCGGATAACCGGCCCGGTGGCCGGCCGGCCCCCACGGACGGCCCAGCGCCGACGGCCCGCGGTGGGCACTCCCCGTCGCACGACCCGGCCCCCGCGGACGACCCGGTACGTTTCGTCCTGGACGCCGCGAGCCTGCTCGGCTGGCCGGATGACGTCACCGCGGACGTCGTCCGCGAGCTGACCGCGACGCACGCCGCCGACGTGCGGCTGCTCGCCGCCGCCCGCTCTGCCGCCGAGCTCGCGGACGCGACGTACACCGAGCTCGAGGGCTTCGCCACCGGGCATCCGTGCATGGTCGCGAACAAGGGACGGCTGGGCTTCGGCCTCGCCGACGCGGACCGCTACACCCCGGAGGCAACCACCCCCCTGCGGCTACTGTGGGTTGCCGCCCATCCGGAGCTGGCCACCTTCACGACTGCCGGCCTCACGACTGCCGGGCCGGCCGGGGCCGGAGCGTCCGGTGGCGACGGCCAGGATGTCGGTGATGGCGAGCTCCTGACCCAGCGGCGGCTGCTGGCGGCCGAACTCGACGCGTCCACCCGGACGGCGTTCGCGGCGAGGCTGGCGGCCCGGTTCGCGGCCGCGGACAGCGACGCAGGACCCGATACGGACAGTGACGACGACCCTCCAACGGCGGCGGATGCCGTCCCAGCACAGCCGGTCGCGTCCGGTGGCACGGACCTGGAGGAGCCGGCCGCAGGCTGTGACACGGCCTGCGAGGAGACGACCGCTTCCTGTGACGCTGCCTGTGAGGAGTACGTCTGGCTGCCGGTGCATCCCTGGCAGTGGGAACACGTGATCGCGCCGCTGTTCGCCGCCGAGATCGCGACCGGCCGGCTGGTGCTGCTCGGCGAAGCACCCGATCGCTACCTTCCGCTTCAGTCCGTACGCACTTTGGCGAACATCGACCGGCCAGCACGGTTCAATGTCAAACTTGCGCTGATGATCCGTAACACGCTGGTGTGGCGAGGGATGTCAGCCGACGACGCCCACGCCGGCCCGGACACCTCCGCCTGGCTGGTCGGCGTCCGGGACGCCGACGCGTTCCTGCGGGACGTCACACGGGTGCTCCCGCTGCCGGAGGTCGCCGGGGCCACCGTCACCCACCGTGCGTACGGGGAGCTGGCAGGCGCGCCGTACCGCTTCCACGAAATGCTGGGCGTCCTGTGGCGGCAGCCGGTCGAGAGCCTGCTCGCCCCCGGCGAACGGGCCCGGACGTTCGCCTCGTTACTACTCGTCGGCTCCGACGGCCGAGCGCTGGTCGGCGAGCTGGTGGCCCGCTCGGGCCGCGGGGCGCGGGAGTGGCTGCGGGCGCTGCTGTCCTGCCTGCTGCCGCCGCTGCTGCACTACCTGTACGTCTACGGCGTCGCCTTCACCCCGCACGGCGAGAACGTCATCCTCGTCTTCGACGGTGACGACATCCCGGCCCGAATCGCGCTCAAGGACTTCGGAGCCGACATAGAGCTGGTCGACGCCGCCCACACCGACGACGGCCGGCAGGGCTGGCAGGGCTGGCCCGAGCAGGCGGACCTGCCGGCGTCCGCCGCGCGGTACCTGCGGCGCTGGCCCGCATCCGACCTCGCCCACTCGATCCTCTCGGCGCTGTGCGCCGGACACTTCCGGTTCTTCGCGGTCGTCCTCGAGGACCATCTCGGCGTAGACGAGCGGGAGTTCTGGACGCTGGTCCGCGCCGAGATCGAGAACTATCACCGTGCCTTTCCCGAGCATGCCGACCGGTTCGCCCTGTTCGGCCTGCTGGCGCCCACCTTCGACCGGGTCTGCCTCAACCGGGAGCAGCTCGCCGGCACCGGCTTCCACGACCGGCCCGACCGGGACGGCGGATTCGACGTCAGCCACGGCCAGGTGGCCAGCCCCCTGCACCTGTTGACGATCGGCACCGCGCCCCCTGACAGCGCAGCCCCCAGCAGCGCGACTCCCGACAGCGCAGCCGCCGGCGGCGTGACCCCGAAGACCAACCCGTCGAAGACCGAGGGAGCCCGGCGATGAGCCTCGACAACGAGACAGCGAACATCCAGATGGCGGCCGGCCGGACGACGGGCGGCCGGACGACGGGCGCGGGAGCGCCGGCCCGGCTGCCGCGTGAAACCGCCCGGCCGGCTTGAACCGGCCCGCGCGGCGGCATCCCGGCCTCCTCGACGTCGACGAGCTGCGGCGGCTCGCGGCGTCCACGCGCTCCCCGGACGGCATCGACGAAGTGCTCGTGGGCCTTCCCGACCTACAGGGCCGTCTCCAGGGCAGCGGGGTGTCGGTGGACCACTTCATCGAGGACGTGCTCGCGCGCGGCCTGCCCGCCTGCGCCTATCTGCTCGCCGTGGACGTCGAGATGGACACCGACGCCGGCTACGCCTTCGCGCCCTGGGACGCCGGCTTCGGGGACTTCCGGCTCGTACCGGACCTCGCGACCCTGCGCCGCGCCCCGTGGCACCCGCGGTCGGCCGTGGTGCTCGCGGACGCCTGGTGGCCGGACGGCGGCGTGGTCCGCGTCGCGCCCCGGGCCGTCCTGCGCGGACAGCTCGACCGGCTCCACCGCCGGGGGCTGGCCGCGCTCGCCGGTACCGAGCTGGAGTTCCTGGTATTCACCGAGTCCTACCAGCAGGCGGCCGACCGCTCGTACGGCGGCCTGACCCCGGCGTCCCGGTACAACGTCGACTACTCCCTGATCGGGACGTCCGACATGGACGGGCTGGTCCGGACGATCAGACGGGCCATGGCGGACGCGGGGATACGGGCCGAGTCGGCCCGGGCCGAGGTCCACCCGGGCCAGTATGAGATCGTCTTCCGCTACGACGACGCGATGAGCACCTGCGACAACCACGTCCTGTACAAGACGACGGCGAAAAATCTTGCCGCGCATGCCGGGCAGGCAGTGACTTTTATGGCAAAATACGATCAAGGAGAGGGAAACTCCTGCCACGTTCACCTGTCCCTGCGGGGACGGGACGGCACGGCGGTGTTCGCCGCCGAGCCGCTGGAAGCCGGGCGGGCAGCAGCCGACCAGGAGCCGGCCGAGCGGG
>NZ_CEVIVD010000036.1:28486-35722 GCF_982290655.1 Protofrankia sp. CiP1_Cm_nod3 | reverse complement strand
GCACCTGCCCGGTACGGGTCGTCGGCTCCGGCAGCTCGCTGCGGATCGAGCACCGGGTGCCCGGCGGTGACGCCAACCCGTACCTGGCGGTCGCCGGGATCCTCGCGGCCGGCCTGTACGGGATCGACAACGACCTCGCGCTGCCACCGGCGACGGCCGGGAACGCGTTCACCGCATCCGGAGTGACGCGGCTGCCCAGGACGTTACGGCAGGCGCAGCGGCTGTGGCGTTCCAGCGAGATCGCGCGGGCGGCGTTCGGCGACGATGTCGTCGACCATCTCGCGCACGCCGCCGAGGCCGAGCTCACCTCCTACGAGACGACCGTCACCGACTGGGAACGCCGCCGCGCCTTCGAGCGCCTGTGAGCCACCGGCACGGCGTCAGGGCACGGCGTCAGGGCACGTGGTTCCGGAAAGCCGGGCCCCGGGTCGCTCGCGGGGGCGGCCGATCCGTCCACGGCCGCCCCCGCGAGCCGTGCGGCAGCATCTCCACCAGTTCTGCCGCAAGATTCAGTTGGATACCGGCCGTACCGCCGTGCCCGGCGCCCCGGTATCAGCGAGTGGTCACCGACGGGTGCGGACGACCACACCCGGGAGAACTGGTCACAATCGCCGCCAATCGTGCGTCCGGTTACGGTCCAGCGGGTCTCCGACAGTATTGAGGCTAGAACGTGAAACGAGGTCGTGACAAGGGTCTGCGATGCATTCTCGATGGTTTTTTCCACATTGTGACCGGTAACAGAAAACACCATGACGAGCATACCGATTTATTTTTCGGATTGTCTTACCAGCTCATGTCCGACGATTCCCACATTCTCGGCAGGCGTGTTGTGGGCGGCTTCCGGCCGGGGCGCCTCCACCAGCCCGATCCGGGTGTGCAGGGCCCGCAGCGGCCGTGGCGCCCACCAGTTGACGTTGCCGGCCAGCCGCATGAACGCCGGTACCAGCACCCCGCGGATCAGGGTGGCGTCCAGGACGATCGCCAGGGCCGTGCCGATGCCGAACATCTGCATGAACGTCACCGACGACGTGGCGAAGGCCACGAAGGTCACCGCGAGCAGCGCCGCGGCGGTGGTCACGATCCGCCCGGTGCGGGCGAGGCCGGTGGCGACGGCCTCGGTGTTCGGGACGCCGTGGTCGTACTCCTCCTTGATCCGGGAAAGCAGGAACACCTCGTAGTCCATGGACAGGCCGAACGCGATGCAGAACAGCAGCACCGGCATGGAGGTGTCCAGCGGCCCGGGCAGGAAGCCCAGCGCCCCGGACAGGTGGCCGTCCTGGAAGATCCAGACCGCGGCGCCGAATACGGCGCTCAGTGACAGCGCGTTGAGCACCAGGGCCTTCAGCGGCATGACGACGCTGCCGGTGAACAGGAAGAGCAGCACGAACGTGGTCAGCGCGATCAGCCCGACGGCCAGCGGCAGGTGATCGGAGATGGTCGCCTTGCCGTCGACGAGCACCGCGGACGGGCCGCCGACGAGCGCTGCCGCCCCGGCCGGAACGGGCCGCTCGCGCACGCCCCTGACAAGATCCTGCCCGGTGTCCGACGCCGGGTCGACCGAGGGGACCACCTCGAGATACGTCGAGGTACCGGCGGAGAACCGGGAGTCCGCGGGGGTGGGGGGCGCCACCTGGCGGCCGGCGGCGTAGGTGCCGGCCGCGCTGTTCACCCGCGCCACGTTGGGCAACGAGGACAGGTCGCGCGCGTATCCCTCCAGTGCGGGGCCACCGACCGGGCCACCCCCGGCGGTGCCGGCGGCACGCCCCTCCAGCACGACGGTCGCGGCGGCGGCGGTGTCGGCGGCGAAGTCCGTCCGGATGACGTCGCCGACCTGCCGGCTGGAGGCGGTGTCACGCAGCACCCGGTCGTCCGGGGTGCCGAAGGAGACATGCAGGAAGGGGATGCCCAGCACCAGCAGCACGGCGACGGCGGGCACACCGGTGATCAGGGGCCGGCGCATGACGGTGGCGGCGATGGCACGCCAGACGGGTGACTCGGAAGCTTCCCGGGGGCTGCCCGCCGCGGCGGCCCGCCGGCGGCGGATCAGCCCGATCAGCCCGCCGACCCGCAGCGCGTTGACCCGCGGCCCGAGCAGCACGAGTATCGCCGGCAGCGCCACGGTCGCGCTGAGGACCGCGAAGACCGTCACGGCGATGCCGGCGTAGGCCATCGACTTCAGGAAGTAGGGCGGGAAGACGAGCATCACGGCGAGCGCCGCCACGACGGTGGCACCGCTGAAGACGATCGTCCGGCCGGCGGTCCGCAGGGTGCTGGCGACCGCGTCGGCACGATCCCGCCCGCCGGCGAGCTCCTCACGGAACCGGCTCACCATCAGCAGGGCGTAGTCGATACCCAGGCCCAGGCCCAGGGCCGTGGTGAGGTTGACCGCGAAGATCGAGACATCGGTGAGGCTGCCGAGGACGGAGAGGATCGCGAGCCCGCCGAAGATGCCGACCACGCCGACGGCCAGCGGCAGCAACGCGGCCACCATGCCGCCGAAGGCCGCGATGAGCAGCAGCATCGTGATCGGGATGGCCACCGACTCGGCCACGGCGAGGTCGGCGGTGACCTGGTCGTTGATGTTCTCGCCGATGGCGGCTGCCCCGCCGGGGGCCACCGTCACCGGGCCGGGGGCGTCCCTGGCCTTCTCATACCGGGCGACGAGGCCTTCCGCCACGTCGTCGTCGGACGTGTAGGCGAGCACGAGCGCGTGCCTGCCGCTTTCGGAACGCAGGGGCGGCCCGCCGCCGTCCCAGTACGAGACCGCCCTGTGCACGCCCGGCTCGGCCGCGAGGGCCCGGGTGAGCTCCCTGCCGGCGGCCGTGACGTCGGGGGCGTCCACCGTCCCGGCGCGGGCCGTGACCAGCAGGATCAGGCTGGGCTGGCCGCCGAAGCGCGCCTGCACCGCCTCGTCGGCGCGGGTGGAGCCCGACTGGGGGTCGTCGAACCCGCCGGTCTGGAGCTTGCCGAAGGCGGTGACGCCGAGCACGGCCGTCGCGCCCACGAGCAGCAGGGTTGCCAGCAGGACAGGCCCGGGACGGCGCGTGACCAGACGTGCGAGGCGTGCGAACACCGGGACCTCCGGAGAGTCGTCGTCGTTCTGGAGAACAGTGTTCGCGTACATCGGGCGCAGTCAAGACACCCGGTCGAAAAAGTTGACAGTGTTCACCGAACGAACCAGCATGACCAGCGTGACCCAGCCGGTCTCCAGACGCGAACGCCTCCGTCTCGCCACCATAGAAGAGATCAAGCAGACCGCCCGCGACCAGCTCGACGAGCACGGCGCGGCCGGCGTGTCACTGCGGGCGGTGGCCCGGGCGATGGGGCTGACGCCATCCGCCCTCTACCGGTACTTCACCAGCCGGGACGAACTGATCGCCGCGCTGGTGGCCGACGGGTTCACCTCCCTGGCCGACACGCTGGAGGAGGCCTTCGACCTCGCGCCCACGGATAACCATGCCAGGCGCTGGCTCGAGGTCACCCGCGCCTACCGCCGCTGGTCACACCAGCACGTGACGGAGTACATGCTCATCTTCGGGACGCTGGGGCTGGACTACATCCCGCCGTCGAGCCAGCCCTGCGACGGCACGGAGCGCTCGGTCGCGGTGCTGTTCCGGTGCATGGCCGAGGCGATCGGCGCCGGGCTGATCGACCCGTCCCGGTTCGCCGCCGAACTCACGCCGGCGTTACGCGCCGAGCTCGAGGAATGGCGGGCCGACACCCGTAACGCGATCTCGTCGGAAGGGCTCGCCGCCTGTCTGATCGTCTGGACGCAGCTGCACGGGTTCCTGTCCCTGGAGCTATTCGGTCATCTGCCCCCCGTGATCCGGGACGTGGGCGCGCTGTTCGACCAGCAGATGCTCGACGCCCTGCTCCGGTGCGGCTACCAGGGCCCGGTCGACTTCGTGCCCGGCCGGCAGGAACGCGACCGGCCGGAGTAGACCGGCCGGAGTACCGGCGAGCCGATGGCCGGCCGGGTGGCCGCCCGCCGGGGGCTGTGCCGGCCGGGTGGCGCGCCGCCGGGCACGGCCACGGACGACGGGCCGGCCCCGGCGGCGCGCGCCCGGGGCCGGCCAGCCCACTTACGCGGACGCCCGCATCCGGCGTTCGAGCGCCTTCAGCGCCGCGTGGCGCGCTGCCTTGATCTCGGGAATCCGCGCCTGGTAGGCCCGCGAATTCGCCAGCGGCTGGTAGAAACCAAGCCGCGGGACGAACGCCGTGTCGTCGTAACCGGGCGGACGGTGCAGCGCGTACGTACGCCCGGGGTGCAACAGGTCATAATTGTCGGCGATCTCCCAGATCGCCACCTGCGCATCGATCCGACGGCGGGAGAAATATGCCTCCAGCACGTCGACCGTGAAGCTTATCTCATGGAACTGCTTGACGAGGTCGCGATAGTCCTGACCGACCTGGTACTTGACCGGAAGTTCGACCTGAACACATTTCAGGCTGCCCAGGAAATCCAGGGCGAGCACCTTCAGGGAGGTCTCCACGCCGTACCCGCGGGAAAAGGCCAGCGAGCCGAAGAGGTCCGCGTCGATCACGAACTCGCCGATGAGCGGCTGCTGGATGGCCGTGACGGCGGGGACGTAGTGGGCCAGTTGCTTGGAGAGCAGGGAGCGCAGCATCTCGGTGGTACGCCCGCCGGGCCGGCCGTCGCCGGTCACCCGCTGGGAACTGCCGTTGACGAACAACGACGCGCTGCCGGTGGTCGCGACCGCCGCCAGCAGGCCCACGGTAAGCGGGTCGTAGTGCTCCAGGTCGGCGTCATGAAATATGAACCGGTCGCCGAATGCCAGGTAGGCGAGGCTGCGCATCGCGCCGGCCTTGCCCCCGTAGGAGGGCGGCTCGTGTTTCATGTGATGTCCGATGACCGACCGCCCCCGAACGACCCAGCTCGCCCCGGCTTCCGTCGCTATACGTACCAGGTCATGCTCGTCGCCGTCGGACGACGGGTCGACAACGACACCGATCTCGTCCAGCACCGGGCGTTCCAGCATCCAGTGCTGGCGATTAAGGGCGACGATGTTACCCAGTGTCCGGGCCGCTTCCGGGCCGCGCGCGGGAATGAGCAGGCTCAGGGTGATGCCGTTGGCGAGTTTACCGGCCTCGATGGCGTCGAGGTCGAGGGTGATGGGGTCGAGCGTACGCACGGACGCCCCTCTCTCGTGAGCTTTCCATGAGAACTACCCCCCTTTACCAGAATGGGCCGGAGACGACGCGAAACGGTATTCGGCGCGTCGTCGCAGGCCCCTGAAAAAACCGGACCACCCCCACTGCCGCCGAGGCCGCCTCCCCCTCGCCACCCGTCCGGCCGGGCGGCAGGTCGTGACCTGGCGTTGGCTAGGACCTCTTCCGCGCCCCCTTGCCTCCGGGCCGCGGATCCCGGCCGGGTGACACCTCCCCGGCCCACCTGTTCCGCCGCAGCCCTCACCGTGAGATGTAACAACGAGTTACAGTAGTACCCCAACGTACGCTTACCAAACTCGGTCGGTACAAGTTATGACTATGGATACCATATGTATCTATAGCGCCACCTAATGTACTGAAGCGTCACGAAAACGACCTGACGCCTGCCTCCCACGACCGCGGGAGCCCAGCGGATTCTCGACCGCCAGTGACAGGTCCGCGACCAGTCCCCGGCGGCGGGGCCGCATCCGGTCACCACCAGGGCCGACTTCGGGGTGGCCCATCCCTGGATCCCGAGCCCACGAAACGGCCCAGCATGACGATCCATCATGGCCTCGCCCCCTGCCCGCGGTGCACAGACCGCGATGGGACGGATGGCTTCCACGCCCGCCGCATCATCGTCCGTTACATCACTGCCCGTCGCACCGATTCTTGGGCGGACCCCGGCCCGGGGCAGGGTTTTCGTTGTGATTTCACGGAAACGGGGACAGGGTGGCGTGAGGCTCTTTACGCTGTGAGTGATGTTGCGAGCAGGTTGGCCATGCCGACGCGTCGGCCAGGCGGGTGAGGTGGGGACAGTGCGTGACGAAACTCCAGCGGACGCGGTGCCGGATGCCGGTGGGGCGGCCCGGCAGCACCTGGTGACCTTCTGCGGGAAATGCAGCTGCGGCTGTCCGCAGCTGTTCGTCGACCATGACGCCCCGGCCGAGCGCCGGATCGTCCTCGTGGACGACTTCGGCCAGCAGGTGCAGATGAGTGTCGACCAGTTCTACGAGATAATCGATCAGGCGAAGTCCGGGGCACTGGAAAGCGTCCTCGACTCGGCGCTGGCCGTCACCTCCGGCATCCAGGATTCGGCCGGGCAGTAGCCGCCGGTCAGCCGCCGGTACCGAAGAACACCGACCGAGACAAAAGCAAAGGTATACGGTCACCCGGCTCCGGCCGGCCCGGCACCGGGCCTGGCCGGTGCGTATCCGGCTGTCCTCGGAACGAGGTTTCCGGGAACTTTCCGGGATTTTCCGCGTGAACGTGGGCCTTGGCATGACCAGGCGGTGCCGTATGCACCATGTACATCATGTACCGGGGGTCGCGGGGCCGAGCGGCACGGCTGGCGGCCCGCTTCGGCTTGCCGCGGCGCTGGTGTTCGCCGTTCTCGCGGGATTTCACGCCTGGCACGCCTGGCGGTCGGCGCGGATGGCACGAGCCGGCGGAGAACGGAGCACCGTGCTGACCGAAACCGGCCATCTTCTCGTGGCGGCCGGTATGGCGTACATGTTCAGCCCACCGGCCTGGCAGGCCGGCACCGGCCGGCTTCTCACCGGGGCCACGCCGGCCTGGGGCTATCTGCTCCTTTCGTCGGTGTTCCTGGCCGCCAACGCGGTTCAGGGAAATGATCCGGGACGCTTTCGACAACCGGCGGCCGGCCGGCACGGCACTGACGATCGCGGCACCGGCCATCACGACGCCGGCGCGGCCGGGGCCTGCTGCTGCGCGCTGCTCGCGGTCGAGGGCCTGGCGATGGCCTACATGAACGCGCTGCGATGGTGGTCGGCGGATGACCTGACCATCGGTTTCCTCCTGCTTTTCGCGGCGCTGACCGTCCTCACCGCGGCCGCCCTGGTACTGCGCCTGGCGGCACGTCCATGCCCGGCGGGAACCCGGTCGTGCTCGGTGGACGGGCGGGCCGGCCGGCTGGTCATCCAGCTGACCAGCCCGCTCGTGGGCAGGGCGCGGGGCGCGTCCGCCCGCGTCCACGGATGCCGTCTGATCATGAGTGTCGGCATGGTCGCCATGTTCGCGGCGCTCCCGACCGCGTGACGCGGCACC
>NZ_CEVIVD010000036.1:24754-27958 GCF_982290655.1 Protofrankia sp. CiP1_Cm_nod3 | reverse complement strand
ACTGCCCTGACCGCGTGACGCGGCACGCGGTCAGGCGCGGACGCGGCGCGGTGTCCGGCGTGCCGGCGCACCGCGCCGATCCGTCTGGGGGACGGGTCCCGCCGCCGGTCAGCCTCGGGTGTCGGCCGGTACCGCCGCGATGCCGGGGGCGGCCGGCGCGCCGCCGGCGAACGCGACGTCCTCGTCCTGGCCGGTATAGGTCGTCACGGGCGGGCAGGTGCAGACCGGGTTGCGGTCGCCGTAGGCGCCGTCGATCCGGCGTACCGGCGGCCAGTACTTCGACTCCCGCAGGGAGGCGACCGGGTAGGCCGCCACCGTCCGGGAGTACGGGTGCGCCCACTCGTCCGCCACCAGCATGGACGCCGTGTGCGGGGCGTTGCGCAGCGGGTTGTCGCTCACCGGCCAGGTGCCCGCGCCGACCAGGTCGGCCTCCCGGCGGATCGCGATCATCGCCCGGCAGAAGCGTTCGATCTCGGTCAGGTCCTCGCTCTCGGTCGGCTCGATCATCAGCGTCCCGGGTACCGGGAACGACATCGTCGGCGCGTGGAAACCGTAGTCGATCAGCCGTTTGGCCACGTCGTCCACGGTGACCCCGGTGCTTTTCGTCAGCGGGCGCAGGTCGAGGATGCACTCGTGTGCGACCAGGCCGTCACGTCCGGTGTAGAGCACCGGGTAGTGGGACGACAGCCGCCAGGCGATGTAGTTGGCGCCCAGGACCGCCACCGAGGTGGCCCGGCGCAGCCCGGCGGCACCCATCAGCCGGATGTACGCCCAGGGGATCATCAGGATGCCCGCCGACCCCCACGGCGCCCCGGCGATCGGCCCGACACCGGTGGCCGGCCCCGCCTCGGGCCGCAGCGGATGGTTGGGCAGGTAGGGCGCGAGCCGTTCGACCACCGCGACCGGGCCGACACCCGGGCCGCCGCCGCCGTGCGGGATGCAGAACGTCTTGTGCAGGTTCAGGTGGCTCACGTCCGCCCCGAACGTCCCCGGCCGGGCCAGCCCCACCAGGGCGTTGAGGTTCGCGCCGTCGACGTAGACCAGCCCGCCGCAGGAGTGCACCAGGTCGCAGGCCCGCCCGATGCCCTCCTCGTAGACACCGTGCGTCGACGGATAGGTCACCATCAGCGCGGCCAGCCGGTCGGAGTAGGCGGACGCCTTCGCGGCCAGATCCTCCAGGTCCACGTTGCCGTCGCTGTCGCAGGCGACCACCACGACCCGCATCCCGGCCATGACCGCGCTCGCCGCGTTCGTCCCGTGCGCGGACGACGGGATCAGGCAGACGTCCCGGGCCGGCCGGCCCGCCACGGCGTGGTCGCGGTGGTAGGCGCGGATGGCCAGCAGCCCGGCGAGCTCCCCCTGGCTGCCCGCGTTCGGCTGCAGGGACACGGCCGCGTAGCCGGTGATCGCCACCAGCCACTTCTCCAGGTCGCGGATGAGCTCCAGGTAGCCGGCGGCCTGGTCCAGCGGCGCGAACGGGTGGATGTCGGCGAAGTCCGGCCAGGTCACCGCGGCCATCTCGGTCGTGGCGTTCAGCTTCATCGTGCAGGAGCCGAGCGGGATCATGCCGCGGTCGAGCGCCAGGTCCTTGTCGGCGAGGTGGCGCAGGTAACGCAGCATCGCCGTCTCGGACCGGTACCGGTGGAACACCGGATGCTCCAGGTAGGGGCTCGCCCGCACCAGCTCCGCCGGGATCGCCCGGCCAGCACCGTCGGCGGCACCCTGAGCGCTGGCGGTAGCGGCTCCGACGGCTGTGGCGTTCCGCACCGGCAGCGCGACCACCGACGGGGACGGCAGCGGCGGCACCCCGAACGCCGCCCACACCGCGTGCAGGTCGGCGTCCAGCGTCGTCTCGTTGCAGGAGATGCCGACGTGGTCGGCGTCGACCAGACGCAGGTTCAGCCCGCCGGCGAGCGCCGCGGCGACCACCTCGGCCGCCCGGGACGGCACCTGCGCGAGCACCGTGTCGAAGAAGTGCTCGTGGACGACCCGCACCCCACCGGCCCGCAGCCCCTCGGCGAGGCGCACCGCGTGGCCGTGCACCCGCCCGGCGATCCCGGCCAGCCCCCGCGGGCCGTGGTAGACGGCGTACATCGAGGTCAGCACGGCCGGCAGCACCTGGGCCGTGCAGATGTTACTGGTGGCCTTCTCCCGGCGGATGTGCTGCTCCCGGGTCTGCAGGGCCAGCCGGTAGGCGGGTTCGCCGTCGGCGTCCACCGACACCCCGACCAGCCGGCCCGGCAGCGACCGCTCCAGGCCGGCGCGTACCGCGATGAAACCCGCGTGCGGGCCGCCGAAGCCCAGGCCCAGCCCGAACCGCTGCGCGCTGCCGACCGCGATGTCCGCCCCGAACTCACCCGGCGCGGCCAGCAGCGTCAGCGCCAGCGGGTCGACCGCCACCGCCACGATGATCCCGCGGCCGCGGGCCTGTTCGATCACCGGGCGCGGGTCCCGCAGCGCGCCGTCGGCGGCCGGGTACGCCAGCAGGACGCCGAACGCCGACTCGGCCAGGTGTTCCGGTATACCGGCCGAGAGGTCCATGACGACCACCTCGATCCCCAGCGCCCGGGCCCGGGTACGCAGCACCGCGATCGTCTGCGGCAGCGTCCCCACGTCCACGACGAACCGTGTCTCGGGCTTCTTTGCGGCCCGGCGGGCAAGCTGCATGGCCTCGGCCGCGGCGGTCGACTCGTCCAGCAGCGAGGCCCCGGCCGTCGCGAGGCCGGTCAGATCGGCAATCATGGTCTGGAAGTTGAGCAGCGCCTCCAGGCGCCCCTGGGAGATCTCCGGCTGGTACGGGGTGTACGCCGTGTACCAGGCCGGGTTCTCCAGGACGTTGCGCTGGATCACCCCGGGCAGCACCGCGGGATGGTAACCGAGGCCGATCATCGAAGGCACCGGGCGGTTCCGGCTGCCCAGCCGGCGCAGTTCGGCGAGCACCTCCGGCTCGCTCGCCGCCGGTGGCAGGTCGAGGGTGCTGTCCCGGATCACCTCCGGCACCGCGGCCGCGACCAACGCGTCCAGGCTGGCGTGGCCGAGCCCGTCGAGCATCTTCCGGCGCTCGTCCGCGTCCGGCCCGATGTGCCGGTCGGCGAAGGTGAGCGTCTCGGTGAGCGGCGGGCCGGCCCGGCGCGCCGCCGCGGCCGGTGTGGGCTCGGCCCGCCAGGGCTGTGTCCGGGTGGGCCGCGGTGCCCGCTCGGGCTG
>NZ_CEVIVD010000036.1:21291-24416 GCF_982290655.1 Protofrankia sp. CiP1_Cm_nod3 | reverse complement strand
CGATGCCGGCACGGTCACCCGCCGGCGGGCGTCGGGCCTCCCCAGGGCATCGGACCGCCCGCCAGCGCCGTTCCCGCTGCCGTCACGGTCCGCGCTGCCGTTGCGGCTGGCGCCACCGCCGCTGCCGACGCCACCGCTGCCGTTCACGCCACCGCTGCCGTTCGCACGGCTGGTACCAGCAGAAGCATCTGTGTCACCCGATGAGGAGCCTGATGAGGATATTGCGCCAGCAGAAGAGGAGGCGGGTATGTGCACGGTCGATGCGCTCCAGAGATCGGGCGACCCGGCAGCGCGCCGGCCGCGACTGACCTCCCCCTCTGTACGTATGCCTGAGAGCTTCACCCGTCATATCGGCCCGCGACCGATATGCGTGGGCTTTCACCGTCGGCGGGACGCCACGGAACGTCCGCTTTCCAGAGTTGCCTGGCCCGGCGGTTTCTCCGGCCTGAGAGTGTATAGGGGAGGTCTTGCTCCTTCGGCGCCACGGACCGCAAGCTGCCGTGGACTCTCCCGCGCGGGCGTGAGCGGCATCGATGTTCAGTTGTCCGTCTGGACGGAATCCTACGGTCGATGGTCGCCAGCCGCCAGCCCGTGATGGCTCCGCACCGCAACAGCAATCACTGAGAGTAATACTACCTGCTCTGACGGTGGTTGAGCTCGGCGACGGTCGGAACGAGGTCACCGATGGTGGCGAAATCCACCGCGATGAACGTCGGCAGCCGGCCCTGCGCCCGCTGACAGGCCTCGACCTGCCTGAGCAGGGACGCCCGGCGGTTGATCACAGCCGCGTCCGCGCGGCTGCTCGCCGTCCGGGTGATCCAGTGGTTGATCAGCATCGGCGCGGGCCGGCCCGGCCCGCGGTCAGGCCGGCAGTCGAAGCCGTCGGGCCCGGACACGTCCAGGGCGGTGTCGGCCGCGTACCGGAAGAACCGCCGGTAGAAGGTGCCCGGGACGTCGGCGTTCTCCGCGAGCACCACCAGCCTGCGGTTCCGTTCGACCATCGAGCCCAGTGACGGCCAGTCACCACCCGCGTCCCTGGGGGGTGTGAGCACGTAACGCCCGAGCCCGGCCCGGGTGAAAGCCGCTGTCACCTCGGACGCGGGTGCCCCGTCCTGGACGATCAGGGTCACCACCTCGGTCGGGTTCGCGTCGAGCCAGGCCCGCAGCCGGGTCAGCTCGGTCTCCAGGTCGAGCGCGCCGAGCTGGCAGATGTTGTGGCACAGCCACAGCCCCGGACGGCTGGAGCGGGCGCCCCGGGTGAACGGCTCGAGGGTGGCCCGCTGGTCCGGCGGCAGGGCGGCGAGGAAGGCCTCGACGTCCTGCGGCGGTGTCCAGTGATGGACGTCGACGAGCAGCGCCCGGATGCCCGCGTTCAGCTGGCCGATCAGGTCCGGATCCTGGGCCGCGCCGAGGAAGCGCGCGTCGCTGGCGGCCATCGCGTTGTGTGTCGCCGGGTACACGACGTCGGTGTAGCGGCGGTCGCAGAGCAGCTCGGAGCCGTTGCAGTACCTGGCGGCCGGGGTGACCGGCAGCGGCATGGCGATCCACAGCAGACCGACGATCGTTGTCGAGGTGACCGCCAGCGTCCACCAGCGCCGCCGGCGGGCATGCGCCCGGAGCAGCAGCATCCGCGCCGCGGACGCGGCCACCGTGACCCCGGCGGCGGCCACCAGCGGCATCGTCGCGAACCCGAGCCAGTAGTCGCGGACCTGGCCGGCCAGCCCCGAGGAGATGTCGCCGACCATCGCCCGCACGCTCACCGGCAGTGACGAGGACGGGCCGGTCAGCGCCGCGAGCGGATCACCGACCAGCGTCGTCAGCACTCCTCCGGTGGCAAGCCCGACCGCCCCGGCCGTGACAAGCCCCGCCAGCACCAGGCGGAACCCCGACCCGCCGTGCCTGACGGTCACGACGAACCCGGCCGCGAACACCAGCAGCATCAGACCGGCGAGCCCGCCGGCGACAAGCAGCACCCCCGACGCGCCGAGATCGTGAACGGCGTGCACCGCCATGGTGCCCGGGGACTCGGGCAGCCCGGCCAGCGCCGGCCCCAGGTCGATGCTGGTGCCACCGCCGACCCGCCGCCGCAGGTCGGCGATGGCGGCCTCGTCGCCGTCGAAGACCAGCGGGCCGGCGACCGCCAGCGCCGAGGTGAGATCACCGGCCCGCATGAGCGTGACCAGCTGCTCGCGCACGGCCTGGCGTTCGCCCGCGCCCAGCCCGCCGACCCGGTCGAGGACGGCGTCCGCCACCTGGTCGGCCTGCCGCTCGGAGAGCCGGACCGAGGCGATCGACGGCACGGATGCCGGCGGGCGCCCCTGGGAGAGCTGGTCGAGCGCGTCGAGCAGGCCGACGGTGAACCGGCTGACGTCGTCCACCGGGTAGGTGCCGGCGCCCGAGATCTCGTCGGCCAGGTAGGTGCTGGCGAGCTGGGAGATGTTGGCCAGCACCGGGCGCAGGTCGATACGCAGGTAGAGCGTGTCGCCGTTGCCGCTCAGATAGCCCGCGGTGCGCTCCGCCAGGCCCGCGGCCACGCCCTGCAACGACGATGGTGGGACGACCACCCGCAGGTTCGCGGTCAGCAGCGACTGGTCCACGGGGAGGCCGGCGAAGAGCTGGCCGGAGATCTCGACGATCTGCGGATCGGTCAGGACCTGGCTGTAGAAACGCTCGTACACGTCGGCGCCGGCGAGCGCCCGCTTGTAGTAGCCCGGCTGCTGCACGGTCGCGTGCACGGTGAGCAGGGCGACGACCGCGGGCCAGCACAACGCCGCGACCAGCACGACCATCACCCGCAGCAGGCGCACCCGCGACGGGTACCGCCGGCCGTGGCGGGGGCCACCGCCCCGACGGCGGCCGGCACGGCCGGTCGCCCGCCGCGGGCCGCCCCGCCGGAAAGGAGCCCCGGGGAAGGCGCCCTCCGCGGGGATACCCGCCGGCCCGGCGTGGGCCTGCCCCGTCCCGCTGTGAGCCTCGGCCGCCGCCGCGGGGTCTTCGGGCGGGTGGCCCTCGGGCCTGGGGAGATCCCCCTCGCGGGGGCCCGCCCTGGAGCCGGCTGCGGTGTCGGCCGTCGAATCGGCTGCGGTGTCGGCCGTCGAATCGGCTGCGGAGCCGTCCGCTCCGGG
>NZ_CEVIVD010000036.1:20687-21264 GCF_982290655.1 Protofrankia sp. CiP1_Cm_nod3 | reverse complement strand
ACGGGGGGCCGGAACCGGCCCGCGCCGACCCGCCCGGACGCGCGTGTGGCTCACCGCGCCTCCCACCTGCCTCGCCATCTCGTCTGCCGGATCCGACCACCTCGCCGTGCGCCGGCCCGCAACCGGTGCTTGTTTCTATGGTGCGTGATCGAAGTGTCTACGATGGGCGTAAGGTGGTGATCCAGTGTGTTCCGTGACTTCCGGATCAGCTCATCGGGACTATTCGCCCGAATTGCACCCCAGCGCCACCCGCTCGAATACCGACATTTCCTGTTCCAGATCCCGCGCCAGATCCCGTGCCAGATCCCGTGCCAGATCCCACGTCAGGCCCCACGTCAGGCCCTGTTCCTGGGCCAGGAGCCGCGGGCGGACACCCGGATGCCCGGTACTCGGTCGCCGCCGCGGCCACCCGACACGCGTCCGCCGGGCAACCGTGTGACAACCTGGCAAGCGGTCGGGCAACTTCCTGCCCAGCCAGCCGAAGATCCATCAGATATGGCCAGAGCACCCATGGCGCGACCATGAGCAGCAGTACAGCCGGTGGCCGACGCCAGCAGGCTCCGAACAGCAGAAAACA
>NZ_CEVIVD010000036.1:4999-20301 GCF_982290655.1 Protofrankia sp. CiP1_Cm_nod3 | reverse complement strand
TCACCAGAAGTCCGTCATCGCGTACGTCCACCCGGCCGGCGGACGCGCCGAACGGCGAACTCGCCCGGCGCGTGATCCGCGCGGACGGGCGCGGGCGCTGTCCGCGCCGCTTGACCGGCGCTCTACTCTGCGCTGGCCATGGTTGTGGGTCACACCGGTGCCGACGGCACCGACGCCGCTACGCGGTCCCGCCCCGCCCTGCCCGGACGCGGGCGCGAGCGCGGGCGGCGCCTCGCCGTGATCGGGAGGCTGCTGCGGGGACGGCTGCGCCTCGCCGGCATCGTGCTGCGCGACATGAAGCCGACGCCGCACCGCCTTCTGCGCGTCACCCGGTCCGTCGTGGCGAGCGGGCTCGCGCTCGGCCTGTCCCTGGAGTTCCTGCCCGGTATCGAGATCAACGGCTTCGGCGCGCTGATGCGTCTGGTGGTCATTCTCACCCTGGTGGGCGCGTTGCTGCGGCCGGTGCTCGTCGCCCTGGCGGTCGCTCTCGGCGGGATCGCCGTGCCACTGATCGGCCTGTTCGCGCAGACCCTAGTGATCTACATCGCGCTGCGTATCGAACCAGAGGTGATCTCCAGCAGTTTCGGCGCGGCCGTCGGGGTCGCCTGGGGCACCGCGGTGATCTCGGCGGTTGTCGGCTGGCTGGCCGACGCCGGCAGCGACGGGACGTTCAGCAGCGAGGTCATGCGACAGGTCGCCCGCTACGGTGGCGGCGGGGACGGCAGCCCGTTCGACGGCCCGGGAGTCGTCATCGTGCAGATCGACGGCCTGTCCGCGCCGCTGCTGCGATGGGCGGTCACGGCCGGTAACCTGCCCACGCTCAGCCGCTGGGTCCGCGGCGGCTCGCACCGCTTCGTCGAATGGCACACCGGCATGCCCTCGACGACCCCGACCAGCCAGGCCGGCATCCTGCACGGCGCGTCCGGCCACGTCCCCGCCTTCCGCTGGTACGACAAGAAGGCCGGCCGGCTGGTGGTCACCAACCGGCCGCGGGACGCCGCCGAGATCGAGCGGGGGTTCAGCGACGGGCGTGGCCTGCTCGCCGACGGCGGGGTCAGCATCAGCAACGTCTTCTCCGGCGACGCGCCGCACAGCCTGCTCACCGTCAGCCAGGCCGGTCTGCCCGGCCGCCGGGCCCGCGGCTACGCCTCGTTCGCGGCCAGCCCGCAGGGGCTCGCCCGCTCGCTGGTCCTGACCATCGGCGAGATGATCAAAGAGGTGCACCAGGCCCGCAAGCAGCGCCGCGACAACATCTTCCCCCGGGTCCGCCGCGGTGGCTCGTACGTGGCGCTGCGCGGGCTGACCAACGTCCTGCTGCGCGACCTCAACGTCACGTTCATCGCCGAGCAGATGGCCCGCGGCGTGCCCGTGGTGTTCTGCGACTTCGTCGACTACGACGAGGTCGCCCACCATGCCGGGCCCAACCGGCGGGAGTCGCTGCAGACGCTGGAGGGCGTCGACCGGGTGCTGGCGATGCTCGAGCGGATCGCCAGCGCCGTCGAGCGCACGTACGAGATCGTCGTCCTGTCCGACCACGGGCAGAGCCAGGGCGCGACGTTCCGCCAGCGCTACGGGCGGTCCCTGGAGGACACCGTCCGCGGCCTGCTGACGCCGGGGGCGGCCGCTGCCGCCGCGACCGGGACCGCCGAGGGCTGGGGCCCGGTGAACACCCTGCTCACCGAGGTCACCGGCGGCGGGGACGGCACCGGGCCGGGACGGCTGATGCTGCGCCGCCGCACCGACGACGGGCAGGTCACCCTCGGCCCGTCCCGGCTGGAGGTCACCCTCGACCCGCAGCGGCCGGATCTCGTCGTGGTCGCGTCCGGGAACCTGGCCATGGTCTACCTGCCGCAGGTGGCCGGCCGCGCCGATCTCGAGCAGATGGAGTTCCTGCACCCGGCGCTCGTCCGCGGGCTGATCGACCACCCGGGGGTCGGGTTCGTCGTGCTGCGCTGCCGGGGGCACGGACCGGTCGCCTTCGGCGCCCAGGGCCGGATGTTCCTGGAGACCGGGGTGGTCGAGGGCACCAACCCGCTGCTCGGGTACGGCTCGCGGGCCGCCGCGGACCTGCTGCGCCACCAGCGGATGCACAACGTCGGCGACATCGTCGTCATGAGCCGGATCGACCCCGGCACCCGGGAGGTCGCCGCGTTCGAGGAGCTCGTCGGCTGCCACGGCGGGATCGGCGGGGACCAGACCCGGGCCGTGCTGCTGTACCCGGCGGGCTGGCCGGCCGTACCCGGCCCGCTCGAGGGCCCGGACGCCGTCCACCACCAGCTCGTCCGCTGGCTGGAACGGCTCGGGCTGCGCCGCGACCCGCTGCCCGCGCCCCGCCCGCCCCTTTCCGATCAGGAGAATGAGGTCCGATCAGGAGAATGAGGGTGGAAGTGGCTGCTGCAGCAACCGTTTGTTCCCTCGTTCGCGTGATTCGGCGATATTCAGGGATTCGCCGTGGGTGAGGACGCGCACCTCGGCGGGCAGGTCGGTGGCGGTGGCGGCCAGCCGGGCGAACTCGCGTCCGGGCTCGTGGAAACGGTCGGGACGCACCCGGTCGAAGCCGATCGGCCAGAAGGTCCCGTAGTGGATCGGTATCGCCACCGCCGGCCGGGCGGAGAGCGTCCGTGGGGAGACCGGCTGGACGGAGACCGCCGGTGCGGAGACCGTCGGCGGGGAGAGCGCTGGCGGGGAGAGCGCTGGCGGGCGGACCGGTCGCGGGCCCAGCGTTCGGCGGACCGCCTCGATCGCGCCGGCCGGGTCGAGATGCCCGGGGCCGAGGCTGGGCCCCCAGCCACCGACCGGGACGAGAGCGATGTCGATGCCGAGCGGGGCAAGATCGGCCATGGCGTCGTGCAGGGCGGTGTCCCCGGCGAACCACACCGTCCGGCTGCCGGTCACCACGAATCCGAGCGCCGGGCCACGATGGCGCGACCACGGCCCCCGCGAACCGTCGTGCTCGGCCGGCACCGCCAGCACGTCCAGACCGGTCATGTCATCACGGGAAGTCACCCGGACGCGGTCGCCGGGCACCATCTCCACGCAGCGCTCGGCGAGTGCCGGGTGCCGGCGGGCCAGCAGGGCGGCGCCGCCGCGCGGCAGAATGATCGGCACCGTCGGCGGGAGCAGCTTCAGCGACGGGATGTCGAGATGATCGGCGTGCAGATGCGAGACGACCGCGGCGTCGACCCGCGCGGCCTGCGCCGCCGGGCGCGCGCCGGCCCGCCGGCGCAGATGGGCGATACGCGGCCCGAACACCGGATCGGTCACCAGCCGCGTACCCGCGTCGGCGATCACAACCGTGCTGTGCCCCCACCAGGTGACGTCCACCCCACCAGTGTGCCCGCGGCGTGCCGTCGCTCGTGCGCTCCTCGCCGGGACCGCCGCCGACGCTCCCGGCCGCTGGCGGCTCATTCCGGCTCCGTGCCCCGGGTCCGAGGCGACAGATCCGTTGACACGATGGAGAAGAGGGACACGATGGAACGGAGGAAAAGAGCAGGTGGAGCACCTGGAACTGGGCGGCCTGGCCGCCGGCGCTCATCCCGGGGGCGGGGCCGTGGTGGGGAAGCGCGGGCCGGCGACGTAGAAGACGCCCTGACCGACCGTCCGCACCGAGCCGACGACCAGCACCCCGTCGTCCCGCAGCTCACCGAGCACCCTCGACGCCTGAACCGAGCGCAGCCCGCAGTACTCGATGAGGTCGCGTGTCCGCACCGCCCCCTGGTCACCGACCAGCTCCACCGCGAAGGGCTTGACCTCCTTCGGCGGAACGTCGAAGTAGGGCAGCCGGGCGGCGAGCAGCTCACGGGCCCGGTTGCCGAGCCGGAATCCACCGCCGCCCGTACCACCCGCGTGCACCGGAACGATCAGTGCCGAATCGTCGTCGACGATTTCGCGCCGGGCTCGGGCCAACGCCTCCGCCGCCTCTTCGGAGGTTTTCTGCAGCAGCGGGGCCAGCACCCGCTCGTCCGCCCGCGGATGGTCCAGGAGCCGGTGAATGATCAGCACGACGTCCACGTCGGCTCGCGCGTCGGCGCTCAACAACGAGGTCAGATCGGTGACCGGCTCCACCGGATCACCGCCGATCAGTACGCAGCGGACGCTGTCCACCGTCTGGGTGATCACTGGTGGCCGGTGGCCGAGCAGGATCATCTCCCGGTACATGCGGTCCACCCCGATCGCCTCCCGCTCGGCCAGCCGCAGGCTGCGCATGACGTTGGCGAGATGCGGATTGGCCGACCGGGATGTCGTGGTCAGGACGTTCGACGCGTCCACGCCCGGTGGGAAGCGTCCCGGTGAGGTGACGACGAGCTGGTCGCCCAGGTGCTCGATGGTGATCGGCTCCGGCCGTTCCCAGTCCCGGTGCATGATCGCGTTGACGATCGCCTCCCGGGCCGCGGCACCGGGGATCGCCTCGCCGATGCCCCGGGCGCCCAGGCGCACCGCGTGCACACGCTGGTTCGCCAGCCGGATGGAGAGCTCGATCTCGTTGAACTCGACCAGCAGCGGACGGCCGGGCTCGTCGAGGCGGATGAGCGCGTCGGCTCCCGGCCGGGCCCGCCGGACATAGTCGAGATGTGACTGCTGCCGGTCCGTCACCGCGAACAGCAGGGCCCCCGCGCGGGTCAGCGTCCCGGTCGTGGAGTCGAGAACCCCGAGAGCACGCAGCAGTTCCTCGTCCGGCCGGGACGTCAGGGCGACCCGGCTCGTCTCCTCAGCGGCCCGCAGCACCTGACGGGCCACCAGCAGGGCCGCTATGTCGACATCGTCGAACCGCATCGTCGTCGGCTCGGCCGACCAGTCGACGTGGCGGCGCACCAGAGCGGTGTGATCCACACTGCTCATCTCCACGCAGTGCGTGCCGACCCGGTGCTTGTACCGGCCGCCGGGGACCCGGTGCGCGGTCAGGCCCGCGCTGACGACGATGGTCAGCAGGCGTGCTCCGCTCGCCGCCGTGACCGCTTCCACGTCGACGGCCAGATGCGGATCGGTGAGCTCCCAGATGCGGTGCCGCAGCCATTCGGGGTTCAGCGCGGTACCCACGAACGCGGCCGGGCCGCCACGCTTGTCCTCGACTCCGACGATGACGACGCCGCCGCGGGCGTTCGCGAAGCAGCACGCGGAATCAGCAAGATCGCGAGCGGTCGGCTCGTGCTGGGTACCACCTGCCGTCGGCGGGCCGTTCACGGAGCGCCTGGACTGGTCTTCCTTGAAGTCCAACGTCTCGGTCTCGACATCACCGGCCCGGACGCCGGCATGGACAGCCGTGAGCGCCCTCGACGCCTCCGCGCGCCGGGGGTCCTGCCAGGAGGAAATCACAGCGAGGTCATCCATCGGCCATCGGATCGGTAGTTCATGGCCACGAATTATAGACCTACCCCTTCCAGGGCGGATGATCTGAACGTTCAGCGGCGTACGAACGGATTCCCGTGTTCTCGTGTGGTGACGGGGTAGACGAGAGCATCGATGGGCCACCATGAGATGCGATGTGTGGTCTCACAACAACGACGTCCCGCCGCCGGCCCGCATGGCGCTGTCCGCGCTCGCGACGCTGCCCACAGTGGTCCACCGATGATCATTCGGGTGCGACGGCGACGGCGACGGTGACGGCGTCCGCGGGTGCGAGCCGATGACGGTGCTGCGGGTGCCCCGGTGGCTGCGCCGGGGCGCCGCGGTCGTGATACTGGCACTGATCATCGAATACGCGGTGCTGCCGCAGCTTGCCGGTGCGCGCAAGGCGCTGGAGACGTTCTCCGACGTGGAGCCGCGCTTCCTGGTGCTCGGCCTGGTCCTGGAGGCGGCATCCCTGCTCGCCTACGCGATGCTGACCCGCAGTGTGCTCGCCCGGGAGGGCCGGCCGTCGCTGTGGACGCTGCTCCGGATCGACCTGACGACCCTCGGTGTCAGCCACATGCTGCCCGGCGGTGCCGCCACCGCGAGCGCGCTGCGCTACCGCCTGCAACGCGGCGCCGGGGTCGGCGCGTCCGAGGCGGTGTCCGCCGCGACGATCCAGGGCGCGGGCTCGGCGGTCGTCCTGAACGTGATCCTGTGGATCGGCCTGCTGATCTCCATCCCGACCCGGGGCGGCAACCCGATCTACGGCACGGCCGCGGCGGTGGGGACGTTACTGATCGCCATCGTCTTCGTCGGCGTGATACTTCTCACCCGGGGCAGTGAACGAACCGCCCGTGTCGTGCGTTCCGTCGCCCACCGCGCGCCGGGCCTGTCACCGGACGGCGCCGAACAGCTGGTGCGCACCTTTGCCGACCGGCTGCGGGTCCTCGGCGCGGACAGGCTCCTGCTCGCCAGGGCGACGCTGTGGGCGGCGGCGAACTGGCTGCTCGCAGCCTCCTCCCTGTGGGTGTTCCTGTACGCCTACGGCTACGCCGCGTCCGTGGACGGCCTGCTGGTCGCCTACGGGCTCGCCAACGTGCTGGCCGCCGTCCCGATCTCCCCCGGCGGGCTCGGGATCATCGAAGGGGTGCTCGTCCCCACCCTGGTCGGGTTCGGCTCGACCCGGGCTGTGGCGCTGCTGGGGGTCGTCACCTGGCGGCTGGCGAACTTCTGGCTGCCCATCCCGCTCTCGGCCGTGGCCTACCTGTCCCTGCGGACGGGGTCGCTGCGGCACCGCAAGCTGCCGCGGCAACGGCCGTGGAACGACCCGAGCACGATCAACGAGGAGATCCCGACCTGACAACCTGACGTGGGCAGCCATCCCGGCCGGATGTGTGACTGACAGATATCAGATCATCGCTCATAGTGTTTCTAGGTGGCCACCACCGGTCGCCCAGGAACCAACCGCCGAGGAGGCTCACGCATGTCCGCGACCTGGCCCCTGCAGAAGAACGGCAGCAGCGGCGAACCAGTACAGAGCATCCAGTACCTGCTACGCGCGCACGGATATTCGGTGGCAGTCGACGGCGTCTTCGGGCCGGCGACCGAGGCGGCGGTGCGCGCCTTCCAGTCGTCCGCCGGAATCGCGGTCGACGGCACCGTCGGTGACCAGAGCTGGCCGGCGCTCATCGTCACCGTTCGTGACGGCGACCGGAGCGAGAAGGGTGACGCGGTACGCGCCGTCCAGGACCAGGCGAACGCCCGGATCAGCGACCCCGGGGACTTCCTCCCCGTGGACGGCGTCTTCGGCCGGCGGACGGACGCCTGGGTACGCGACTTCCAGCGGCACGCCGGCATCACCGCCGACGGGATCGTCGGTCCTGTCACCTGGAACCGTCTCGTCAGGGACGAACCGGGCAACTGAACACGACCAGCCCGCGACCGGACGCGAACCGGTGGGCACCGGTGGGCACCGGCCCCGCCCACCGGCGCCGCCCCACCCGCCCGACGGCGACGCCGGCTCGGCTCAGCCCGGCGGTCAGGCCTGGATGGCCAGGCGGTTCGCGGGGCGGGGCAGGCCGTAGTGGTCGCGCAGGGTGCGTCCGGTGTACTCGGTGCGGAACAGGCCACGATGTTGCAGGATCGGTATCACCAGGTCGACGAAGTCCGTCAGCCCGCCGGGCAGGAACGGCGGCATGATGTTGAAGCCGTCGGCCGCGTCCTGGGTGAACCACTCCTCGAGCTGGTCGGCGACCTGTTCCGGCGTGCCGGCGAAGACGCGGTGCCCGCGGCCGCCGCCCAGCCTGGCGATCAGCTGCCGGAGGTTCAGTCCGTCGCGGCGGGCGAGCTCGCTGACCAGGGTGAACCGGCTCTTGTTGCCGTTGATGTCCCGCTCGTCGGGCAGGCCGGGCAGCGGCCCGTCCAGCGGGAGGCCGGTGAGGTCGACGCCGACCATGTTCGACAGCTGCGCCAGGCCGTACTCGGGGATCTGCAGCGCCGTGAGCTCCTCCTCCAGCTCCCGGGCCTGGGCCTCGGTGGCGCCGATGACCGGGCAGATGCCGGGAAGGATCTTCACGTCCTCGGGCGCGCGCCCGTAGCGGGCCAGGCGTGACTTGAGGTCCTTGTAGAAGGTCTGGCCGTCGGCGAGGGTCTGCTGGGCGGTGAAGACCGCCTCGGCGTACTGGGCCGCGAACTCCTTGCCGTCCTCGGACGAGCCCGCCTGGACCAGCAGCGGATAGCCCTGCGGGGAACGCTGGACGTTCAACGGCCCCTGGACGCGGAAGAACTCGCCGACGTGCCCCACCTGGCGAATCCTGCTGGTGTCGGCGTAGATCCCGCCCGCCCGGTCGATGATCGGGGCGTCGTCCTCCCAGCTGTCCCACAGCTTGGTGGCGACCTCGACGAACTCCCGGGCCCGGGCGTACCGCAGGCCGTGCTCAGGGTGCTCGTCCAGCCCGAAGTTTCGGGCCTCGTCGAGGCTGCCGGAGGTGACGATGTTCCAGCCGGCCCGCCCGCCGCTGATGTGGTCGAGGGAGGCGAACTTACGGGCGACGTGGAACGGCTCGTTGTAGGTCGTCGAGACGGTGGCGATCAGGCCGATGCGCTCGGTGACCGTGGCCAGCGCGGAGAGCAGGGTGACCGGCTCGAAGCCGCCCAGCACGTTGTACCGGACCTTGCCCCACAGCGCCAGCCCGTCGGCCAGGAAGAGGGAGTCGAGCCTGCCTCGCTCGGCCGTGCGCGCGAGCTCCTGGAAGTAGGCCAGGTCGGTGGCGCGTTCGGGCTGGGCCCGGGGGTGACGCCAGGCGGCGTCGTGGTGCCCGGCGTTCATCAGGAACGCGTTGAGGTGGAATTTCCGGTTGCCGGCGGCAGACATGACGTTCCTCTTTCCACGGGCGGCTTCCTACGGACAGGTGAACGGCTGCTCCGACGGAGCCGGCATCCGTGCGGGCGATCCACGGATGCCGGCCGCGTTGCCCGGCGCGACATTACGAGTTCGAGGTCACCCGCCACCTCGTGAAGCGCCGTTCCAGGGCGAGCAGGGCCTGGTTGATGACGAGGCCGACAGCCGCGACCGTGATGATCCCCGCGTACATCTCGGGGATCGCGAAGTTCGACTGGGCATAGTTGATCAGATAGCCGAGCCCGGCCTTGGCGCCGACCAGCTCGGCCGCGACGAGTATCAGGATCGCGTAGGCTCCGGCCAGCCGGACACCCGTGAAAATCGTCGGGACGGCGGCCGGAAGAATGACCTTCTGGAACAGCCGTACCGATGACAGCCCCATCGACCGTGCGGATTTCACGAGCAGGGGGTCCACACCCTGGACACCGCTGATCGTGTTCAGCAGCACGGGCCAGACGCAGGCATAGACGATGATGGCGATCTTCGAGGTCTCACCCAGCCCGAAAATCAGCACGAACACCGGCAGCAGGGCCAGCGGAGCGGTGTTGCGGAAGACCTCGAGCACCGGGTTGAGGAACTGGGCCACCAGCCGGAACCAGCCGATGAGCAGTCCCAGCGGCAGCGCGATCAGGATGGCGATGGCAAAGCCGCTGGCCGCCCGGGTGAGGCTGGCGGAGGTGTGCTCCCACAGGTCACCGCTGCGAAGCAGCGCCACCCATTCGTCGGCAACCTCGGAGAAGGGCGGCAGGAACACACGGTCGACCACCCCGAGCCGCGGGAGCGTTTCCCAGGCCGCCAGCAGGATCAGAATTCCCACCACCCGGCGGGAGAGCCCGCCGGCGATCCGGCCGGCCCTGGACAGCCAGCCGCGGCGAGCGGCGGCGGCCGGTGACGCGGCAGCTGGGGAAAGCCGGCTTCCGGCCTCGGTACGGGTGTCCTCAACGATGGCCAACGCTGGTCACTTCCTTCTCCGCCTGTCCCGCGTGCCCCTCCGCCTTTGTGTGCCCGCCGGGCCCGGCGGGCCCGGCGGGCCCAGTGAGCCCGGCGGCCTTCGTGGGCGCCGTGCCGGCCGCACCGCGGCGGGCCGGCCCGCCGCCGAAGGATGCCCGCTCACCTGCCGACTGTTCGTCACGTTCGGCCTGCTGAGCTCTGGCCACCTCCTCGCGCAGCAGCTCCCAGACCTCGTGCCGGTAGCGGACGAAATCGGGATCGGAACGCAGGTCGGTCCCGTCCGCGCGGGCGGTGATGGGGATGTCGACGATCTGCTTGATCCGGCCGGGCCGGGAGGTCATCACCGCGACCCGCTGACCGAGATAGACGGCCTCGTCGATGCCGTGGGTGACGAAAAGAATCGTCTTGCCGGTCTTGGCCCAGATCCGCAGGAGCTCGTCCTGCAGGGTTTCTCTGGTCTGGGCGTCCAACGCGGCGAAAGGCTCGTCGAGCAGGAGGACCGCCGGGTCGTAGGCCAGGCTCCGCGCGATCGCCACCCGTTGTTTCATACCACCCGACAGCTCGTGGGGATATCGATGTTCGAAACCGCTGAGCCCGACGAGGTCGAGGTAGTGCCGGGCCAGGGCCGAACGTTGCGACCGCGCCACCTTCTTGGCCTCAAGGCCGAATTCGACGTTGCCGAGGGCGGTCCGCCACGGGAACAGCGCATACTGCTGGAAGACGATCCCCCGGTCGAGGCCGGGGCCGGTGACCGGGCTGTCGTCGACGAGGACCTGACCATCGCTCACGCTGGTCAGTCCGCCGAGGATGTCCAGCAGGGTGGACTTCCCGCAGCCGCTGGGGCCGACCAGGGCCAGGAACTCGCCGCTGCGGATGCGCAGGTTCACGTTGTCGACCGCGGTGAACTCGCTGACGGTGTTGCGGAGATTTCCGTGATCGCGGACGGCGAAATTCTTCGTGACGTTCCTGAATTCTATCGTGCTCATTGCCGATCATCTCTCGGTGTCGGTGAAGGATGGTTCCCGGTGCCACGACGGCTGGGACGGCTGGGCACCGGGAATCCCGCGTCCGGAGCGGGGCAGCGGCTCGGTTCCGCCGGGAACGGCTCCGTCAGGAGGGCACCCGGAACGGGTTGAAGTCGTTGGTGAAGAGCTCGGCCGGGGTGATGTCCTTCTTCAGCTGGCCGTTCGCTTTCAACCAGCCGGTCCACCGGGTGAAGTCGGCGTCCGCGATGAGCCCGCCCCGGCCGGCGACCCCGTATCCCTTGAAGTACTGGATGGCGGTTGCGTCCTCCTTGCGGTCACGCTTGGCGATGATGTCCTTGAAGCGGGCGATGACCTGGTCGCGAGGAGTCGTCCTGGACCATTCGACGGCCTTGCCCACACCCTCGACGAACTGCCTGGTCGTCGTCGGGTTCTTCCTGATGAAATCCTCGCGGAGCACGTAGCTGCCAGCCGTGAACGAACCGAAGAGGTCGTAGTCGCTGAACAACGGGTGAATCCCGCCCCGGGCCAGCGCCTTGTCCCGCAGAATTCCGCCGAGGACCGCGACGTCGATCTGCTTCTCGCGCAGCGACTGCTCGGTGTTCACCGGCGGGACAACCGTCGGTATCACTTTTTTGATCTCGTCCTGGCTGAGACCGCCCCGCTTGAGGTATTCGTCCAGGATTGCCTCGTAGTGCGCGCCCAGCGTGTTCATGCCGATTTTCTTCCCGAACAGGTCACGAGGTGACGTGATCGGGCTCCCGTCGAGAACGTAGAAGCCGCCGAAGGTGTTCTGGTCGATTCCGTAGCTACCGACCACCGATTTGATCGGCGAGCCCGCGGCGATCAGCTTGATGATTGCCCCGTTGAACGCGCTACCGAAGTCGACGTCACCGGTGGCGGTCGACTGGATGTCCTGCGGGCCGCTGATCGTGTTACCGATCCACTTGAGCTTTATGGGGCCGAGGTAGCCGAGATCCGCGGCGAGCTCGACCGGTGTGACCTGGCCGACGGAGCCCTGATAACGCAGTTCGGTCTGTTCGGTCCTGGCGGCATCGCCGCCGTCGCTCTGCCCGCAGGCCGCCAGAATCAGCGTCGCTACCAGGGCGACGGCTGCTGGCAGCACCCCCGGTCGGCGTCGAATGGCACGTCGAACACTGCGCTGCATGGTGAGGTCGAATTCCTCTCGGGTTTGTCTGCGGACCGGTCAGCGGCCGGCACGGTCCCGGGCGGCGGCGGAGCGACATCGATCGACGGTACCGTTGGAATAAACTGTCAGATCACAGTTGTACGCGACACGAAGATGACCGCCGCAGAAAATCGGGGCGACGCTGCCGGCGCGGCACCCGCCTGCCGGAACAGCGGAGATAAGACCAGCGGGAAGAAAAGGCGGAACGGACGCGGAATACATGCCGGGCCGCGCCGGCCGGCCGAAGAGAACAGCGGGTCAGGCGGAACACATGGCGCTGGCGACGCGGAGGAAATCCACCGCACGCCGGACTGACAGGCCGATATCCCTTGGCATGTTGTGCACTATGTCAGTCTACAAGCCGGGTTGTCAACAAGTTGACCAAGAATTCCGCGCGGCGTCAGGCACGCGGACAAGAACGTAGCCGTCCGGCTACTTTGAGAATCTGATTATTTTCCGAGAATGCCTAATTCCAGACACGCCGCGTGACGCTTATTCAGGGGGATGGTTCCGGCCGGGCGGGGCCACCCGGCCGCCGGCGGCCCGGGCTCACCGGCGGCCTGGCCACGGGATCGGCGAGTTCGCCCCGGCACCCGCACCGTCAGCACCGACAGCCCTGCCGGCACCGACGACACCCACCCGTATCAGCGGCACCGGCGGGACCGACGCCCGTACCGCCACCGCCATCGGCATCGGCACCAGCACCAGCACCAGCGATGCCGGTGGCGGCCCGGGCTCGCGATGGCTTGCCCAACGGTGCATCGCGATATATCGTGAGCGTACGCGATACAACGACTGGAGAATTATCATGTACGCACCGGAATTTCCTGGACCATGGTCCTGGGGCCACGGCAGGCATGGCAGCCGCGGCTCCGACCGCCTCCGGGCAGTGGCCGCCGACGATCGAGGCGGCTGGCACCACGGCAGGCACGGTGGATACGGCGGGCCCGGCAGGCATGGCGGGCCCGGCGGCGGCGTCCCGTTCGGCCCTGGCGGTGTCCCGTTCGGCCCTGGCGGCATCCCGTTCGGTCCCGGCTTCCCCGGGCCGGGCTTCCCCCCCGGCCCCGGCTTCGGTCCCGGCGCCCGGGGCTTCTTCCCCGGCGGCCGCGGCCGCGGCGCGAAGGTCAGGCGCGGCGACGTCCGGGCGGCTGTCCTCGCCCTGCTCGCGGAGGCACCGATGCACGGCTATCAGATCATCAACGAACTCACCGAACGCAGCCAGGGCGCCTGGCGGCCGAGTCCTGGCTCGGTCTACCCCGTCCTGCAACTGCTCACCGACGAAGGGCTCGTCCACGCCGAGGAAAGCGACGGCAAGCGGGTGTTCCACCTCACCGACGCGGGCCGTGCCCACACCGACGCCCACGCGGACGAGCCCAAGCCCTGGGAGACCGCCGCGGCCGCCGCCAACCACGACCTGACCGACCTGCGGTCGCTGGCGTTCGGCGTGGGCGCGGCCGTCGTGCAGGTCGCCCAGACCGGCAGCGACGCCCAGCTCCAGGCCGCCCGGAAGATCCTCGTGGATGCCCGGCGGGCGCTCTACCGCATCCTCGCCGAGGACTTCCCCACCGGACCGGATGACAGCGAAGCCGCCGGGGACGACGGCCGGCCGGGCTGACCCGGCCCGCCCGGCCGCGAGCGGCCTCGGCCGATACCCGCTAACGCCCCCGGTAGCTCCACCCGGCATGGTACGGAGTGTCGGTTTCACCCCCAATAGCCCCAGGTGATGGGATGGGCACAGTTTTCTTTGGGGGGAAGGGGCACTTCTGCCATGCGGAAGCTGGGCTCTGGCTACGTCCTGCACGAACCGATCGGCCGCGGCGCGTTCGGCCAGGTCTGGCGGGGATCCACGGTCGACGGCGACCGCCCGGTCGCGGTGAAGGTGCTGCGCGGGGAACTCGCCGACGATCCCGAGGTCGTCGCCAGGTTCGTCCAGGAACGCTCCATGCTGCTCGGCTTCAGCGACCCACACCTGGTCACCGTCCGGGACCTCGTCGTCGAAGGCGACACCCTGGCGATCGTGATGGACCTCGTCAACGGTGTCGATCTGCGGGTCTACCTGCGTGAACGCGGCACACTCGAGGTGGCCACGGCGGTCGCCCTGACCCGCCAGGTGCTGCGCGCGCTGAGCACCGTGCACACGGCGGGGGTCGTCCACCGTGACCTCAAACCCGCCAATGTGCTTGTCGACGTCACCGATCCCGACGATCCGCAGGCCCGCCTGACCGACTTCGGGGTCGCCCGGCTGGCGCACGGGCCGTCCCTGACCCGCCTCACCGGGATGATCGGGACGCCGATGTACATGGCGCCGGAACTGGCCCACCGGGAGCACGCGCAGCCGCCGGCCGATGTCTACAGCGCGGGAGTCATGCTGTACGAGCTCCTCGCCGGCCACCCGCCGTTCTCCGCCCCGCACCCGGTCGCGCTCCTGCGCGCCCACATGGAGGACGCGCCGCAGCCCATACCCGGCCTGTCACCGGCACTGTGGGATGTGATCGCCGGCATGCTCGCCAAGGCGCCGGCGCGGCGTCCGACGGCGGACGCGGTCGAGCGGGCGCTGGCCGAGCTGGCGGCGTCCGGCTTCCAGCCCGTGGCCGCGGCCGCCGTCCCCGCGCCGGGCGGCGCCGCCGTGCCGGGTGCTGCCGTGCAGGACGTCTCCGCCGCGGGCGGTGCCGTGCCGGGCGCCTTCGTGCCGGACGCCGCCGCGGGCGCCTTCGTGCCGGACGGCGCCGCGGGCGCCTTCGTGCCGGACGGCGCCGGTGTCGGTGCCATCGGTCCCGCGGCCGGCGGCGGGGCCGGCCAGGGCGCGGCCGCGCCGCTGCCCGGGGACGCGACGATCGTGGCTCCGCGGCGGGCGGGCGATGCCGCCGTGCCCGGGGCCGTGCCGCCCGTCGACCGCCCCTGGAGCACCCCGCCGGCGGCGGCCCCGGATGTCAGCCAGGCGCCCACCGCCGTCGCCCACGTACCGTCGCTGGACGGCACGGCGCCCGCGTACTCCGGGCGGGCGGGCGCATCCGCCCCACCGCCGCCCGGCGCGCGGCCGTTCGGCCAGTGGCCGGACAGCGCCCTGGGCGGGCCGGCCCGACCAGCCAGGCGCCGGCGCCTTCCCCCGGCTGTCCTCGCCGCCGTCGCCGCGGTCGCGTTCCTGGCCGTGGGTACCGGTGCCCTGCTGTGGGCCGTCGGTGACGACAGCGAGGCAACCGTCAGCGCGCGCCCGGCGACGACGTCGCACGGCGCCACCACGGCGCGGGCGGCCGGCCCCACCGCGGCGCCGCCGACGCAGAGCCCGGCGTCGGCGGCGCCGTCCACCGCACCGCCGGACACGCCCCCCAGCGCGCAGGCAGCCGCCGGCACCAGCTCGGACGGCGCCGGCTCAGGCGACACCGTCCCGGCGGACGCGGCCGGCGCCCGCAGGCCGGCACCGGCCGCCGGACGCTCCGCCGCGGCCGCGCCG
>NZ_CEVIVD010000036.1:0-4338 GCF_982290655.1 Protofrankia sp. CiP1_Cm_nod3 | reverse complement strand
TACACGGTGAAGATCACTCTGACCAACGGTGACATCGGGGAGAACGTGGGCCGGGCCTCCTACCCGGATCTCGGCTGCATAGCCGATCTCTATCTGACGGACGTGGCCGGGTCGACGATCCGGGTCCAGGGACGGCTGGTGGTGAACTCGTACAACGCCTGCGTGGCGGCAACGCTCGATCTCGGTCTGCGGTCGAGCTCGTCGATGAACTATCTCGCGCAGTCACCGGGACTCGACGGCAGCGGCAGCGCGCTCCTCTACCGCTGACCCGCGCTGTTGATGATCTCCAGCCGCCGCACACGAAGGCGCTCGACGTCGAGCGTCGCGATCTGGAGGCTGCCCACCCGCGCCCGTCGGACCGCCAGCCGTCCGATCGCGAGCGCGCCCACGGCGAGGGCGCCCAGCGCCGTCGCGCCGAGGGCCAGCGCCCCGACGGCGAACGCGCCCACCGCCTTCGCCCCGGTGGCCACGACCACGCCGCCGGAGGCGGCAGGCACGATGTCGCCGGTGGCCTCGGATTCCTCACCGGCGGTGGATTCCTCACCGGTGTCCCGGGAAGTCGGCCGGCTGGCGGGCTGCGTCAGGTTGCTCATCCTGTCGAGAGTAGAGCCTTCCCGTGGGCTGTCGAGTTTTCCCCCGGCCGGCCCGGTGGCTACTCGACGGTAGGTTGTGCCCAGGCTTTCCGACCGCCCAGTATTCGGATATTCACGACCCGGCTGTCGCGTGACGAGCCACCCCGCGACGCCCGTTCGCGATGCCCACCGGCGCGGCCTGGCGCCATCCGGACCAGACGAACCAGGAGGGAGTCCGATGATGGACGGGCTCGAAGTGAAAGCCGCCGCGGACGGCGACACCGCCTCCACCGACGACCGCACGGCCCGCTCCGGTGATGCCGGCGCGACCCATGTCGCCAGCCCCGCGGACGGGCGGACCGGGCGGCGGCAGCCGATCCCGCTGGAGCCGTACCTGTTCGCCGAACCGCCGGCACAGCCGCTGGTGTCACTGCGCGTCGAACGCCACGGCGCGGTCGTCCGGGTCACGCTGCTCGGCCCGGGCAAGGGCAACACCCTGGGCGCGGACTTCTGGCGTGAGCTCCCGCAGGTGTTCACCGCCCTGGACGCCGACGACACCGTGCGGGCGGTGGTGCTCACCGGCTCCGGCAGCCACTTCTGTTACGGCCTGGACCTGGCGCTGCTGGCCGAGCTGGGCGACATCGCGGGCGACGGCGACGGCGGCCTGGCCCGGTTCCGCACCGGTTTCCTCCACCGGCTGCGTTCCATGCAGGACGCGCTGGACCTTGTCGCGTACAGCCGGAAGGCGGTCGTCGCCGCGGTCAGCGGCTGGTGTGTCGGCGGCGGGGTCGATCTGCTGGCCGCGTGCGACGTCCGGTACGCCAGCGCCGAGGCGCTGTTCAGCATCCGGGAGGTGAAGGTCGGCGCGGTCGCCGACCTGGGCAGCCTGCAGCGCCTGCCCGCCATCATCGGGGACGGGCACCTGCGGGAGCTCGCGCTGACCGGCAGGGACATAGACGCCGCCCGCGCCGAGCGGATCGGCCTGGTCAACGATGTGCTGCCCGACCCGGCCGGCGCGCTCGCCGCCGCGCACGCCTTCGCCGACGAGGTGGCGGCCAACCCACCGCTGGTCGTACAGGGCGTCAAGGACGTCCTGGGCAATGCCCGTTTCGCCGCGGTCGAGGCCGGGCTGCGCTATGTCGGGGCCTGGAACGCCGCGTTCCTCCATTCCCACGACCTCGCCGAGGCGGTGACGGCTTTCAGACAGCGGCGGCCGCCACGGTTCACCGGCCGATGATCTCGGTTCCCCGCGCGCGCCACGAGCCGCCAGCAGGCCCCGGCACGGACGTCACCCGGCCGCGCCGGCCCGGCGGGCAGGCGGGCAGGCGGAACCGCCTCGCTCATATACCGGATCGTCGTCCCTGGGACGGATAGGCTGACGCAACGGCAGCGTCCGGCCGCGGCCACGTCCGTGCCGGGCGGAGGGGGCGCCCGCGTCGGGCGGAGCGGGCATCGTCGGCTGGTGGTCCCGGCCGGATGCCGGCTCGGCGGCCAGATGTTAAGAGCGGGCCCCGGCCAGCGGTCCGGCCGGGAGGGCCCAGCCCGGAGCCGACGGTCGGGAGGACGGTGCGGACGGCATGCCAATGATGTGCGCGGTCACGTTTTCGCCACGTGGACGGCTCTACTACGCCGATCCCGGACCATACTCGCCGAAGGTCGGGGACAAGGTTCTCATCCCCACCGACGCCGGCCCCGAGGTAGCCGAATGCATGTGGGCGCCGCAGTGGGTCAGCGACGACATCGGCGGGCTTCCGGTCCTGGCGGGAATGGCGCAGACGGCCGACGTCGAACAGCACGCGGCCTCCCGGCGACGCCGGGCGCAGGCGCGCGTCACGGCAAAGCGGCTGATCCGCGAGCACGAACTGCCCATGAAAGTCGTGGGTGTCGACCACATCCCGGCCGAGAACATGTTCACGATCTATTTCACCGCCGACCACCGGGTCGACTTCCGAGGCCTGGTACGCGACCTCGCCCGTACCCTCGCGGCCCGGATAGACCTGCGCCAGCTCTCCGCCCGGGACAGCGCACGCATCCAGGGGGGAATCGGCTCCTGCGGACGTGACCTGTGCTGCGCCACCTTCCTCACGGACTTCGAGCCGGTCAGCATCCGGATGGCCAAGGACCAGGATCTCCCGCTCAACCCCATGAAGATAAGCGGTGCCTGTGGCCGGCTGATGTGCTGTCTGCGCTACGAACATCCGCTGTACGAACAGTTCAAGGCCGAGGTCCCGGCCGTGGGCGCCCGGGTGAGCACACCCGACGGCGACGGGCGGGTCGTCTCCCACGACATACCGCGTGACCGGGTCGTGGTCAGGCTGGACGCCGGTGGCGGGCGATGCGCGTGTAGCCGGGCGAGCGTCTGCGGCTCACGCAAGGAGTACGAGGCAGCCCATCCCGGGCCGGGCACGGCCCCGGGCGGAGCGGACGCCCTGGCGAGACAGCCGGGCGCCGCCGAGAGCCCGGACGCCAGAAACCCGGCCCCGGCCCCGGACAACAGTGGGGACGCGGCGGGGACAGTGCATCCGATGGTGCCCGGCCCGGCGGCCCCACCGCTGGCCACGCCGGACCAGGCCGTCGCGCACCCGGCCCCGGCGGTGGCAGCCCCGGCGGCGCCGCCACCGGACAACGCCCGGACCCGGCGCCGCCTGCGCCGGCAGGCATCCCGTGACACGGACAACAGCCAGCCCGCCCCGGAGGCCTCCCCGCCCGGGCAGCACCCCGGCGGCCGTTGACCCGCCGCCGGGCGGCGATGAGATCACGGATCGAAGCGGTATCCCATACCACGCAGGGTCGTGACGAGCCGACGCTGCGGTGGACGTCCCTCGACCTTGGTCCGCACCCGGCGGACATGCTCGGTGACGGTCGCCGGATCCTGGAAACGTGTGCCCCAGACCTGTTCCAGCAGTTCTTCACGGCTGAAAACCCGGCGGGGGTGGCTCGCCAGGAAAGCGAGCAGCTCGTATTCACGCGCGGTGAGATCGACGCGCTCGCCGGCGACCGCGACCTCCCGGGCACGCAGGTCGATGGAAACGTCTCCGTAGACGAGCGGGTCGTTCCCATCGCTGGTGCGCTGCGGTGGTGGCTCGACGGGGCGACGGCGCAGCCTGGCCCGTACCCGTGCCACGAGTTCCCGCAGGGAGTACGGCTTGACCACGTAGTCGTCGGCCCCGAGTTCCAGACCGACGACCCGGTCGACCTCCTCGGCCCGGCCCGTCAACATGATTACAGGTACTTCGCTGGTCTGCCGCAGCCGGCTCAGTACAGCGAAGCCATCCATACGCGGCATCGCGACGTCAAGCACTACGAGGTCGATTTCGGTCGTCTGGAAAAGCTTGAGCGCGGTCTCGCCGTCAGCCGCCTCGAGCACCCGATAGCCGAACCGTTCAAGGCTGCGGGCAAGCGCAACCCGAGAAGCTTCGTCGTCCTCGGCGACGAGCAGGGAAGCCCCCCTCGTTGCTGTTGCAGTTGCGTCCCCGGTCATGGCCGAAACCCTACGCAAGCTCTCCGGAACCGCTGCGAGCGGGGTATCGGTATGTGCGAGGAACCCCGATTTCGGCACGTTACAGTAGTGCAACGGCTACTTATTGTCAATGAAAGGACATCGGAGACACACGGGACCGGGAGCCCTCGACGACTCCCGGCCTCGACCCGGCCGCAACATGAAAGAAACATGATCTTCCTGCCCTCACCCCTGAACGATCACCCATACCGTCGCATCCACATCAGCGGGATTCGCCGGGCCGCCGAACCGCCGGAGAGCGACCGG